>NZ_JBFOFW010000006.1:0-157966 GCF_040887505.1 Enterococcus sp. C50
CGACGTTTGAATGTCAACTCTTTTTTACAAAAAGTTTTTTTGATTTCGTTTGAGAAATCTTCCAGCAACTCATTTATCATATCGCATCGTTTGTTATTTGTCAAGAACTTTTTTAAAGTTTTTCTTGATGAAATCAAGCTTCATAAGCAGTCCTTTTTAAACGACTTAGTTATCTTATCATGTGATTACTCACACGTCAATAACTTTTTGAAATTTATTTTCTGAAAGAATTTTCAACTTTCAGCAGTTGTCCGCCTTGCGAACAAATAATAATATACCAACTAAAACAAGGCAGGTCAATGAATTTTTTTCTTTTTTCTACTTTTTTTCACTTGTCCGATCATTGTTATTCAAAATATATTTTTTGTTCGTTTTTAAAGTGAATATTTAAGATGTTATTTCGAAAAAGCAGAAAGAATTTATTAAATCCCTTTTTGATTTTCTAGTAAAAAAAGAAGCTATCTGTTTAGCCAGATAGCTTTCTTCTATACCATACACTCTATTGTTTAACGCATTGTTGGGAACAACAAAACGTCACGAATTGACTGTACATCTGTAAGTAACATTACTAAACGGTCAATTCCGATTCCTAATCCGCCAGTTGGTGGCATGCCATATTCTAAAGCTTCCAAGAAGTCTTCATCTACACCGTGTGCTTCATCATTACCCAACTCACGCTCTTTTTCTTGCGCTTCAAAACGTTCTCTTTGATCAATTGGATCATTCAACTCAGTAAAGGCATTTGCAAATTCTCTACCAATAATAAACAATTCAAAGCGATCAGTAAAACGTGGATCTTCAGGATTTTTCTTCGCTAATGGTGAAACTTCCACTGGATGTCCATAAACAAAAGTTGGTTGTGTTAATGTTTCTTCAACAAATTCTTCAAAGAATTCATTAATTACATGTCCCACACCCATTGCATCTGTTACTTCCACGTTATGTTCTTTAGCAATTGCAAGAGCTTCATCTAACGTCATTTCTTTCCAGAAATCAACACCAGTTTGCTCTTTAATTGCATCGACCATATGAACACGTTTGAAATCACTCTCAAGGTCAACTGCTTGACCATCATAGGTAATGCGCGCTGTTCCTAAAACTTTTTCTGCTGCGTTACGAATAATTCCCTCAGTTAAATTCATTACATCGCGATAATCCGTATAAGCAGTATAAGCTTCTAGCATTGTGAACTCAGGGTTATGCGTTGTATCAATTCCCTCATTACGGAAAACTCGACCAATTTCATAAACTTTTTCCATTCCGCCAACAATTAAACGTTTTAAGTGTAACTCTAGTGCAATACGTAAATATAAATCAATATCTAGAGCATTGTGGTGTGTAGTAAATGGACGAGCAGCTGCTCCACCAGCTTCATTGTGTAAAACAGGTGTTTCTACTTCAATGTAGCCATTTCCATCCAGATAACGACGAATTTCGCTAATGATTTGACTACGTTTCATAAAACGATCAAAGCTTTCGCGATTACTAATCAAATCTAAATAGCGTTGACGGTAACGTTGTTCAATATTTGTTAACCCATGATATTTATCAGGTAATGGACGCAAAGCTTTTGAAAGAATTGTAAATTCTGTTGCTTTGATTGTTACTTCACCTGTATCAGTTTTCATGATTTGACCCGTAACTCCGAAGAAATCTCCTAAGTCAGCATGTTTGAAAATCTCATAGGCATCATCACCTACTTGATCTTTACGTACATAAATTTGGATTTGACCTTCACGATCTTGAAGATGCGCGAAGCCCGCTTTTCCTTTTCCGCGGCGAGTCATCATTCGTCCAGCTACACTAGCAGTCAAACCCATCTCAGCTAATTCTTCTTTTGTTCTTGAATTAAATAATTCATGCAACTCTTCTGAGTTATGTGTACGTTCAAATCGCTTACCGAACGGATCGATTCCAGTTTCTCTTAGTTCTTCCATCTTTTGGCGGCGAACAAGCATTTGATCATTTAAATCTTCTACTTGATGTTGTTGTTCCTCAGTCACAAAAGTTCCTCCATTCTCCTAGTTGTTCTCAGTTCTAATAATGCCAATGAAACACAAAAAAAGCAAGCCGAACTTAAATTTTCGGCTTGAAATTCACAAAAATCTTAGAAATCTGTTTAATGTTTTATAGCAACTTTTTCCGTTTTTTCTAAAAAAGCTTCAAGCAAATCATTGATTTCCTGTTGGTTTTCAGAATGGTTGATTGCTACTTTTACTTTAGCTGCGCGAGGAATTCCTTTTAAATAGTAGGAAGCATGTGTTCGAAATTCGCGGCAGGCTACTTGTTCCCCTTTTAAGTCAGTTAAACGTTGCAAATGAAGTTTTGCTGTCGCAATTTTTTCAGCCGGCGTTGGTTCAGGGATTAGTTCACCTGTTTCTAAATAATGTTGCGTACGGTGAATCATCCAAGGGTTGCCTAATGCTGCTCGCCCAATCATCACACCATCTGCTCCGACATACTCCAACATACGCTTCGCATCTTCGGGTGTTTTGACATCTCCGTTTCCCATAAAAGGAATCGTTAAATGCTGTTTAACTTCTTTCAAGACTTCCCAATCAGCTTCCCCCTCATACATCTGCACCCTAGTACGACCATGCATAGCAATTGCTCCTGCTCCAGCCGACTCTGCTGCTAACGCGTTTTGCACGGCAAAAATGTGTTGATCATCCCAACCAATTCGCATCTTAACCGTGACAGGAATGTCTACAGCAGAAGATACAGCATGAACCATTTCATAAACCTTATCGGGATCAAGTAACCATTTTGCTCCCGCTTCCGCCTTAATAACTTTGTTTACAGGACACCCCATATTGATATCAATAATATCTGCTGTCGTGTTTTCTTGTACAAACTGTGCAGCCTCAACCAAGCTATCTTTATTTCCACCAAAAATTTGGACACTTAGTGGATGTTCTGCCTCTTCAATATGAAGCATTTCTAACGTTTTTTTGTTTCGAAAATGAATACCTTGATCGCTAATCATCTCACAAACGACTAGTCCTGCACCAAATTCTTTAACTGTTACTCGAAAAGCAGAGTTACTAATTCCAGCCATTGGCGCAACAACTACGCGATTCGGAATTTCAACGTTTCCAATTTTCCATTGATGTTTCAACTAAATTCCTCCTACTGCTTCTTCTTTCAGCGCTAATAATTCTTGTTCAGAATACTCGTACTTATTATTACAAAATGAACAAACTGCTTCTGCACCATGGTCTTCATCAATCATTGCTTGAATTTCTTCTGTGCCCAGTGCAATGATAGCTTCTGCAAATTTTTCTTTTGAGCAGTCACAAGCAAATTGAACAGGCATTTTTTCTAAGATATTTAACTCTTCTGCTCCTAATAATCCCTTCAAAATTTCTTCAGGTGTGTGACCTTCATCAAGCAATGTTGATATTCTTGGTGTTGTTTTCAATTGGTCTTCAATTTTTGAAATTGTTTCTTCATCTGCACCTGGCATAATTTGGATCATAAATCCACCAGCTGTTTTGATGCTGTCATCTGTATTTACTAGGACACTTAGGCCAACTGCTGATGGAATTTGCTCAGAAATAGCTAAGTAGTAAGTAAAGTCTTCCGCAATTTCCCCCGAAACGATGGGTGTCTGTCCAGAAAAAGGTTCTTTTAATCCCAAATCCTTAGTTACAGTGAACATTCCTTGTGTACCTACTGCACCACGAACATCAATTTTCCCTTCAGCATTCAACGGCAAACTCAAATGTGGATTTTTAATATATCCTTTTACATCGCCTTTACCATTTGCGTCAACAACGATTCCAACAGCTGGACCGTCGCCTTGAATGCGAACCGTTAATTTATCTTCACCTTTTAGTGTCGCTCCTAATAATAAACTACCGACTAGTGTACGGCCTAACGCTGCCGACGATGTATGCCATGTATCGTGGCGACGTTGTGCTTCTGCCACTGTATTTGTTGCTTGTACTGCATAAGCACGAACAGAACCATCATGTGCTAGTGCTTTAACTAAATAATCTTCCATTATTGTATGTACCCCTTTTTTTGATTTTTCAGCTCCTAGTGAATCATACTAGCAACTTTCATTTTTTTCAACTTTTGAAATCAGAGCTTAATAATAAATAAAACTGAACAAAAAAGAAATCAATTTTGTTTGTGTACAAATTTCTAGTTCAAACTACTCAATAGAAAAACTAAATTGAGTGAATCCAAAGAAAAAAGCTGGGACATTTAATTGTCCCAGCTTCAAAACATTTTACTATTTATAACGATCTTCAAAGTTATTTTTGTCGTAATCAGACTCTGTGTCTTTGTCTTTTTCTTCTTCAGCAACTTCTGAACCAGTTTCTTCACTGGCCAATTTTACTTCTTCAGCTTCGTCTTTTAGTTCTTGTTTTGTTTCTTCAAAATCTTGTTTTTCTTCTGCTTGTTTCTCCGCATCTTTTTCTTCTAAAGCACGTTTTGCTTCTTCAAACGTTTGTGCTTCTTTCTCACTTGGATAATCCGCAGACTCTGTTCCTTCTGGCATCACGCCACGTTCGAACAATGATTTAATTGCTTTTGCATCTAATGTTTCAAACTCAAGAAGTTTTTCTGCGATCAATTTATGTTGTTCACGGTGTGCTTCGATAATTTCATGCGCTTTTTGATGAGCATCCATCAAAATCTTGCGAACTTCTTGGTCAATTTCAAATGCAACTTGTTCAGAGTAAGCTTTTGTTTGACCATAATCACGGCCAACAAAGACTTGATGGTTTCCTTCGTATTGAACTGGACCAAGTCGATCACTCATTCCATATTCAGTAACCATGCTTCTAGCTAATGAAGTAGCTTGTTCAAAGTCATTTGAAGCACCCGTTGATTGAACGCCAAAAATAATTTCTTCAGCTGTACGACCACCAAGTAAGCCAACGATTTGTTCAAACATATCTTCTTTTGTCATCAAGAACTGATCTTCTTTTGGTAAAGCAATCATGTATCCGCCCGCACGGCCACGAGGGATGATTGTTACTTTATGAACGATACGCGCGCGGCTTAAGACTAAACCAACGATTGTATGACCAGCTTCATGATAAGCAACCATTTCGCGTTCTTTCTTATTAATTACGCGATCTTTCTTAGCAGGACCAGCAATAACGCGATCTTCTGCTTCATCAATATCAGATGCATCAATTTTCTTTTTATTACGACGAGCGGCTACCAAGGCAGCTTCGTTTAAGACATTTTCTAAGTCTGCACCAGCAAATCCTGGTGTTTGTTGTGCAACCACTTTTAAATCAACGTCGTCTGCTAAAGGTTTATTTTTAGCATGAACACGTAAAATGGCTTCACGACCTTTGACATCTGGACGACCAACCAAAATTTGGCGGTCAAAACGGCCTGGACGTAACAACGCTGGATCTAAGACATCTGAACGGTTCGTTGCGGCAATCACAATTACGCCTTCATTTCCGTCAAATCCATCCATTTCTACCAATAATTGGTTCAATGTTTGTTCACGTTCATCGTGTCCGCCACCCATACCAGCTCCACGTTGACGACCAACAGCATCAATTTCGTCAATGAAAATGATTGCTGGTGCATTTTTCTTCGCTGTTTCAAACAAATCACGTACACGACTTGCCCCAACACCGACGAACATTTCAACGAAATCAGAACCAGAAATGGAGTAGAAAGGTACGCCAGCTTCACCGGCAACAGCTTTCGCTAATAACGTTTTACCTGTTCCTGGAGGTCCTTCTAAAAGAACACCCGCTGGAATTCTTGCACCTAATTCAACAAATCGACGAGGATCTTTCAAAAACTCAACGACTTCAACAAGTTCTTGTTTTTCTTCTTCTGCACCAGCAACGTCAGAAAAACGAACACGGTTGGCTTTTTTGTCGGCTTCTTTGGCTTTTGATTTACCGAAGTTCATCACTCGGCCACCGCCGCCACCGCCACCACCTTGTTGACCCATCATCATATAGAAGAAGAAAATGATGATGACAATTGGCAAGAAGCTTAATAGTAGAGATACCCAAATACCGCTACTTGACTCTTCTTTAATTGTTGTTCCTACATCATGTTGTCTTGCCAAGTCTGTTACCTGACTTAACGTTGTGTCGTTTGGCAAAATGATAGTTGTGAAGTGTGTTGTTGATACATCAGTTGAACCTAGGATCGCTAAACCGCCACTGTTGCTAACTGTTTGTTGTTCCTTGTATTCACCAGTGATTTTATACACACCGTTTGCAGGTTGAACACTAAATTCTTTGATTTTCCCTGACTCTAATTGTTCAGTAAATTTTGAGTACTCGATGTCTGACGACTGCTGGCTATTGTTACCAAAAATAAAATAGACCACCATGACCATCGCCAAAATTACGAGGACATAATATAAGGCATTTTTCATCATGCCGTTATTCTTTTTGTTCATAGTTACCCTCCTTAAACACTAATTTGATTTAGAAATTTTTATCAATCCTGACCATTTCATTGTAACATAACTCATTTCAGAAAAGGCACTAATTTGACTGATAAACACTAGGTTTTAAGACCCCAACATAAGGAAGGTTTCGATAAGCTTCTGCATAGTCTAAACCGTAACCTACAACAAATTCATTAGGTACGTTAAAACCAACATAATCCGCTTCGATATCCACTACGCGTCCTTCTCGTTTATCTAATAAAGTAACAATTTTCACGGAATTTGCTTTACGATATTTAAAAAGATCAACTAAGTATGCAAGTGTTCGACCACTATCGATGATATCTTCAACGATCAACAAGTCGCGACCTTCAACGTTTGTATCTAAGTCTTTTACGATTTTTACTTCACCAGAAGATACAGTAGCATTTCCGTAACTTGAAACATCCATGAAATCTAACTCTAAATAAGTGTCAATTGAACGCACGATGTCTGCCATAAAAGGAACAGCTCCTTTTAATACGCCGACTACTAGTGGATTTTTATCACGATAAGTTTCAGTTAATTCTTTGCCCAGTTCTTCACAACGAGCTTGTATTTCTTCTTTTGAAATCAAAACTTTCTCAATATCCTTTTCTAACATTGGGTTCTCCTTCCAGTTGCTTCTTTTGATATTTGTAAAGAAGTATGTAGTGTATTTTATCAGTTTCTTTGTCAATACTCAAATAAGAAAAGGTAAAAGGAACAACACTATACACGTTTCTTTGCTCATCTGTAATCAACCATGCTTGTTCCCTGTGTGAATCAGGGATTTTTTTGTCAATAAAGTAACGGGAAACTTTCTTCGTAAGCGTTTCAGTCAAACGAATCCGATCACCCGGATGTCGTTGATCCACCTGAAGTTTCGTACCGTCTTCGAGCCACAAATCATGTCTAAACTCCGACCAATCAGCAAGATTTTCTGGTACAGCTAGCTTGTCACTTGAAAACAAACCAATCCATTGTGAATCACTTAAATAAATCGGCTGGTTTGGAAGCAGCATCCGTGGCACGAAGCTTTGCACTGGTTGGAGCTGTTCAATTCTGACATTCGTATACTCTTTTTTAAACAGCCAGCCTTTACCTAAATCAAACTGCCATTGGCTTTTATCACTTTTCCATTGATTTACTAGAAATAAAATTTGCTGCTCTTTTACTGCGACCGTTGTTTCGTTAAACAACTGTTCAAAAAGCGCATGAAGAAAAAAATAGCGTTCACTTTCAGCCATTTCGGAAATTTTCGCTACAGAAATTTGCCAGCCATTGGCTAATGGTTGGAGAAGTTCAGTTACTTTTTCATTCATCTGTTTTTGAATCAGTTCATCCGCCCATTGAATTTGCTTTGAAAATCGTTGGAAATGACTTAAAGTTTGCGAGTTTTCTTCTTTTAATCGTGGGATAACTAAGTGACGCAGCCGATTTCTTTGTACATCTAATTTCTGATTTGTTACATCTTCAAAATAAATCAACTGCCGTTCTTTAGCATATTCATATAATTGTTCCTTACTATAACTTAGTAATGGACGAATTAACCTTCCTGTTGCAAATGGTTGTATTTCTTTGATTCCAGCAAAGCTACTCAATTGTCCCCCTCTTAAAATTTTCATCAAAATCGTTTCAATTTGGTCATCTCCATGATGGGCAGTCATCAACGTATCATAGCCTTCCTCGTGCATGATTCGAGAAAAAGTTTGATAACGAAATTGACGCGCAGCTGTTTCAATTCCTGTTTCAGCAGGCCGTTCCCATGTAATGGAATAAAATGGAAGGTTCTTTGCTGCCGTATACGTTTGTAAATAATGTTCTTCCTCAGCAGATTCTACCCGTAACTGATGATTGATATGAACAACGCCCAAAGCAAAGAAATTTTTTTGTTGTGCAGCTAACAATAAATCCAATAAAACCATTGAATCTACTCCACCAGAAACTGCAACTAAAATTTTGGTTGTTTCCGACCAAAATTTTTTTTGCTGTCCTACTCTACTAAACCGTTCTTTCACGATAATCTACCTCCTCTCAAAAAAGAAAAGCCGAGACAAAACGAAGCCAATGTTTTGTCCCAGCTATATTTTTGTTTGGTACGAATAATGATGTGTTCAACAAACGTTCTCCTAAGCTACGAATGGCAAGAAAAACGTTCGGATGATTCGTCATCTTTATTAGCTACGACGTCCGCCGCGACCTCCACGTTTTCCTTCAGTGTTACGTTTTAATGAAGTTAGTCGATCATCACTATCTTTCAAAAATGAACTCATCAATGAATCGAAGTCTTCTTTCGTATTTGAAGGCTGACTGCGAGAGAAAGATTTTTTAGGTGTTGAGCGAGTACGATTTTCTCGAGGTTCCTTATTTTGATGTTGAAATTTCTTTGCATTATGACTTGTTTCTTTACCAGCGCTTTCTGGTTGTTCTTGTGCTTTACGAATGGATAATCCAATTTTTCCGTCATCACCAACAGATGTAACTTTTACTGTCACCTCATCGCCAACACTTAATACATCATGAATATCTTTTACAAAACCGTTTGATACTTCACTGATATGGACTAAACCTGTTTTACCAGAACCTAAATCAATAAATGCACCAAAATTTGTAATACCTGATACTTTTCCTTGCAGTTTTGCTCCTACCTCGATTGACATAAAAAAAATGTTCCTCCTATTTATTACCCAATTTATATTCCTGCTTATTTTGCAGTTGTAGAACTCGTTGATTGGTTTGTTTCTTCTGTTGAACTGCTTGTATTAGATTCTAATACTGGATAGACTTGCTCGCCTTCTTTGGAATAAAAGAATTTGCTTCTGGCAAGCTTTGCGACATAGTCGTCATCCTTCAGCAGCGAGACATCTGATTTTAATTGCGAGACGTCTGCTTTGACTTCTTTCATTTCCGTGGTAGCTTCGACTTTTAGCTCAGCTAGTTTATCTAGACGTTGCATATCTCGGAAAATCTGCACACCAATGATTGAAAAAATGACCAAAGCGCCTAATAAGATGACCGCTAACCGACGTCTGCGAAAAACGAGCTGACGTTGTTGCTTTTGAAACTCAGCGTATTTTTTCTTTGTGTAATCTGTATCTAACGCAGCAATTTTATTGCTTTTTTTTGCCACTTGCTTTCGCTCCAATCTGTTTTGGCTTGTCTTTTCCATTATACCAATATCAATAAAGCTTGTCTAATCTATTAATTTACGTTTTCTGTTCTTGTTTCTGAAATAATTTCGTACATTTTTTGTGCATCTTCTTTTTTGGTTGACTCATGAAGTTCATTGACTTTGATTTCCATTGTCTTGTTCCCAAATTGGATTTTTAAGACATCGCCAACTTTTACATCACTTGAAGATTTTGCTAACTTGCCATTTACTTGAATTCTTCCTTTATCAGCCACTTCTTTTGCTACAGAACGTCGCTTGATAATTCGAGAAATTTTCATAAATTTATCTAATCGCATAAAATATCCTCACTTTTTCTTGAATTTTTGATTGAATCGTAGAATTTTTTTACCAAAAGGCAACAACAACCACTCACGAATGGTAAAAACTTTCAACGAGATGACCGCAAAGACAAATGTTAATCCGCCAATTGCGACACCGATAAGACTAATGAGTAATGCACCCGACCGATGCATGACCGGTCCAACAATCACTTGGATTACTCCATAATAAATAAATAGAACAAAAATCATCCAAGCTAAACTTTGTAACAATTTTTTGCCAAAAGCCCGCTCTTTCCAAAAGGCATTCACTTCAGTTGTTTCTATATGAATAAAATACCAAAGAGTCACTACTAAACCAAGTAAGGTTGATAGACTTGCCCCAATCGTTCCAAACCATTGTGTAAACAATGCTGTTGTTAATAATTTTACTAATAGTCCCCAGCCAGCACCTTTCAAGGATGGACGAAAAGAATTCTTACTTTGCGCAATACTTTGGTAAGCTTGGATCACGGCGGTTAAGACAATTGCAAACACAAACAGCACTAAAGTCGCATTTCCTGCGTAGTCTTTAAACAACGCATAGTTGATATAAGGTAGTAACATTGCTAACCCGACGGAAGCCGCCAAAGCTAGTGCCGTCGTTAACCGCAGATACATCTTAGCAGTCTTCACAAATTGTCCATAAACAGCATCTGCTAAATATCTAGTCAACGTCGGTAAAAAAGTGGCACTCAATGCCGTTGCAATAACTAGCCCTAATTGTACTAATGGCTGGCCACGATCGTAGACTCCTTTAGCTATTTTAGACGCATGTTCACTCAAACCATAGATTTGCAACGCATTCTTTACAAAAAATGAATCAATTAATTGAAAGAAAATCAATAATCCACTGTAAATCGAAACTAAACCACCCTCAACCAAGAAACGACGTATCAGCCACTTACTTGGTTGCGAGAAAATAGGGAAGCTTCGAAAGCGCATTGCCCCTCCATGAATTTTTTGTTCATAATAATAAAGAACAAGATACGCGCATAAGCCACCTACTACGGCACCACTCATTGCAGCAGTTCCCGTTTCGTAAACATCCCAACTATACTGTTTAAACGCAAATGCACTGAACACGATAATCGACACGCGAACAATTTGTTCCACAACTTGTGAGATAGCCGTTGGCTCCATCAAAAAATGCCCCTGAAAGTTTCCTCGATAAAAAGACAAACCAGGCATCAATAAAAAGGTGAAGGAAACAACTTCAATCAAAGGTTTCAGTTGATAATCACCCATCATTTGTGCTAAAACGCCACTAAATAACCAGACACCTAACCATAAACAAACCCCTGTCCAAAAAACTAAGGGATATAGTTCTTTTAGTGCTTCCCGTTGTTTTAATGGTTCTTTTTTTTCTGCAACATATTTTGAAATAAATTGTGGTAACCCCGATAGTGCCAAGGCCATCGCAATGCCATAAATCGGATACACTTGTTGATAAACATAAAATCCTTCATCACCAACTAAGTTTTGAAGAGGAATTCGATAAAGTGCGCTTAAAACTTTAGCAATAAAAGAAGCTACGGTCAAAATCACCGCTCCTTGCATCACTTGACGCATTTCTTTGTGGTCCAAGGGAATCGCTCCTTCCTATACCGACAAATATTTTTGTTGTCGCAATGCTTTAACAAAACGTTGGATTTCTAATAACCAAACAGCTTCACTCATTGTTTTAGGAATGGTTAAGCGGATAACCATTTTTTCCTTTTCAACACCTAAACCTGCTTTCAACGTTGTTTCACTTAACGCCTCAAACAATTGTTCAACAGAATAGCGTTTCGTACCAACCTTACTTAGCGTGAAAATTACTGTTTCTTGTTGCTTACGCATCGTTTCTAATAAGGCACGATCACCATCCATTTTCAATTGTCCAACTGTTAATAGATGAGCAACTTCTTCAGGGTACTCACCAAAACGATCCAATAGATCATCTTCAAGCTCGTCCAACATTTCTTGTGATTCCAGCTCCCGAATCCGCTTATAGATTTCAATTTTTTGACGTTGATCTGAAACATAAGTATCTGGTAAGTAAGCATCCACACCGAGGTCGATCTCCACAGTCGTTTTTTCAACTTGATTATTTTTTCCTTGTTTACGAGCGACAGCTTCACTTAACATTTGTGAATACATATCAAAACCGACTGCATCGATAAAGCCATGCTGTTGCGCACCTAATAGATTACCAGCACCACGAATAGACAAATCACGCATCGCAATTTTAAAGCCTGATCCTAGTTCTGTAAAATCCTTGATTGCTTGCAATCGTTTTTCACTGACTTCATTGAGAATCTTTTGTGGTTCATACATGAAGTAAGCATATGCCACTCGATTGCTTCGCCCCACTCGGCCACGTAGCTGATAAAGAGTTGATAAACCCATATAATCGGCATTTTCAACAAATAGCGTATTTGCATTTGGAATATCCACGCCTGTTTCAATAATTGTGGTCGTGACTAACACATCATATTGTCCTTCAACAAAATCAAACAACGTATTTTCTAATTGAACTTCCGTCATTTGACCATGAGCGTAACCAATTCTCGCTTCCGGAACTAACTCTTGGATTTCTTCAACCTTTTGCTCAATGGTTTCCACTCGATTATAGAGATAAAAAACTTGACCACCGCGTCCCATTTCACGATGAATCGCTTCTCGAATTGCTCCAGGATTCTTCTCCATAACATAAGTTTGAATTGGGTAACGATTTGCCGGCGGTGTTTCAATCACCGATAAATCTCGTACACCCAACATCGACATATGCAACGTTCTCGGTATTGGTGTCGCTGTTAATGTCAATACATCTACTTGCGCCCGAAGCTGTTTCAACCGTTCTTTGTGCTTCACGCCAAATCGTTGTTCTTCATCAATAATCAATAAGCCTAAGTCACTAAATTCAATATCTTTTGATAAAATACGATGCGTTCCGACAACAATGTCTACTTGTCCCGTACGCAATTGTTCAATCGTTTCTTTTTGTTGCTTTTTCGTTCGAAAACGGCTCAGCAAGCCAATATTAATTGGAAAACCTTCAAAACGTTCGAGCATCGTTTCATAATGTTGTTGTGCAAGAATGGTCGTGGGAACTAAAAATGCCACTTGTTTGCTTTCCTTCACAGCTTTAAAAGCAGCTCGCAAAGCAACTTCCGTTTTACCATATCCTACATCACCTACCAGCAGACGATCCATTGGTTTTTCTTTTTCCATATCACGCTTGATTTCCGAAGAACTACGCAGTTGGTCATCTGTTTCAGAATAAGGAAATGCTTCTTCAAATTCTTTTTGATACCCATCATCTGGCCCAAAAGCATAGCCAATTTCGGACTCTCTGGCTGCGTATAATTTGATTAGATCATCCGCGATATCTTCGATTTTAGAAGATACTTTCCGCTTGGTTTTCGTCCACTCACTACCACCCAGCTTATTGATTCGTGGAGCTTTTGATTCAGACGCAACATATTTTTGAATCAAATTCAACTGAGTGACAGGGATAAATAATTTGTCGTCATTTTGGTATAAAATCGTCATATAATCTTGATGAACGCCATCGACTTCGAGCGTTTCCATCCCGATATATTTTCCGATCCCATGATTCGCATGAACAACATAATCGCCAGCTTTTAATTCGTTATAACTCTTTAAACGTTCTGCATTCGTAACCGTTTGGCGACGAGCTCGTTTTTTCGTTGTCTTTTGGAAAATTTCTTTTTCGGTGATGACCACGATTTTTTCTTGTGGCAATTCAAAACCATTTTGTAGTGCCCCTTCAACTAATTGCACTTGTCCGACGATTAGCTCATCATTTGCCGTTTCAATGGCTAAAATATCGTCATCGCGTAATAATTCTTCTACTTTACGAATTCGTTCCTTGGTTGGAATATAAATCATGACTGTCTGCTTTTGTTTGCGCCAACGATCAATTTCCGTTTTCAACAACGGCATTTGACCAAAAAATTGCTGCATCGTCCGATATTGAAACGAATAAATGGCGTGAAATTTCAAATTGCCCATTCCTTTTTGGAACAAAGCAAAAAAGGTTGTCGAAAACTGTTCTTTTTGAATCAATTTATGAACATCTGTAACAAAACTCTGTTCTGAAAAAACACGAAGTTCACTAATTTTTTGTGTCTGCCATTCAGCTGCTTCTCGTTCAATTTCTCGATTTGTTTCCATCATCCTTGGATAATCATCCACCATCAAGAAGCTATCAGAGTGAAAATAATCTAAAATCGTGGTTGACGTTGGATACAGCAAATCAGCGTAAAGCTTTGCCTCTTCCGTTGGTATTCCCGCTTGCCAGTTTGACAAAATTTGACCGAAATAGTCTTGTAAAAATACTTGATCGACTTTTTCAGCAGTCGTTGCTAATCTTTTTTCAAGTAATTTTTCTAACTCTTTCATTCCATGTTCCAGATCAGTTCCTGTGTAGATTTGCTCTGATGTTGGCGAAATCCAAATCTCTTCCGTTGGTCCAATAGAACGTTGTGTTTCTGCTTCAAAGTAACGCATCGAATCAATTTCAACATCAAACAACTCCACCCGTACAGGATGTTCCATCGTTAAAGGATAAATGTCAACAATACTTCCGCGAATACTAAACTCACCGGGTTTTGCAACCATTTCTTGACGTTCATATCCCATCAGGACTAATTGGAGCGGTAGATTTTCTACATCAATTTCATCGCCAATTTTCCAGTTGAGTTGTGCATCAACCCAAGCATTCTTACTCGGTAATCTTTTGTGTAATGCAGCAACTGGCAAAAGATAAATTCCTGCTTGCTTTTCCTGCAATGCATTTAATGTGGCTACTCGCTCTGCTCTTGCTTCTGGCGAAGAAAAAGCCATTTCCGCAGACAAGACTTCATCTACTGGAAATAGATGAATGTTGTCTTGATCAACGACGTGTTGCAAATCTTCCGCTAATTGATTTGCGTAATATAAATTTGGTAACAAAACGATTATATTTTTATTCGTTTTTTTGAAAACGTGGGCAATCAGTAATGTTTTAGCAGATCCTGCTAGCCCAGTAATCAGTTGCCGTGGCGTATTTGCTTCTAACTGAGCCACCCATTCTTTTACTTGAGGTTCTTGACCCACTAATTGAACAATATCCATTTCGCTTCTCCTTCTTAGTTAAACTGATTCATTGTATCAATAAATGAATGCCCTTCGAGAACAAAATTGATTGCTTGAACCGATTGATGAATACTTTCTTCTATTAAAGGTTGTGTTTCTTTACTAAAAGGACTAAGCACATGTGAAACCACCGTCTTTTTACCTTCGGGTCGACCAATCCCAACTTTTACACGATTAAAAATATTCGTATCCAAGTGAGAAATGATACTTTTCATTCCATTATGTCCGCCGGCACTTCCCTTTTGGCGTAAACGAATCTTTCCGACTGCCAAATCTAAATCATCATATACAACAATTAACTCTTCTGGATAAATACCAAAATAAGTCATTAACGGTCCGACCGAACGACCTGATTCATTCATGAAAGTTTGCGGTTTTACAAGTAAAATCTTTTCTCCCTTGTAAAAGAATTCTGCAACTTCCGCTTCAAAGGTATTTTTTTTAAATGTCGCTTGATGCTCTTTTGCAAGACGATCAACAACCATAAATCCAATGTTGTGTTTTGTTTGTTCATACTTCGTTCCAGGATTACCTAATCCTACGATCATTTTCATTTATTTATTCACCTAATTCTAAAGAACACAAAATGCTGGACAGCTAATCAGCAGTCCAGTTAAAAGGTTCATTCTTCTTTTTTATTTTTTAAAACAGTATAACACATAAACAGCTGTTTCGACTAAAACAGAATGTTTAATAAATGATAAAAATATTAAAAATTTCTTCAAAACTTAATGAAATCATTGGTTTCAAGAAATAGTGAAATAACGCACATGTAAGCTTTTACATATGATACAACCTTGTTATCTGTTATATTTCCTAGTCAAATAGCGTGACAGCAAGGCTGATCCGTGTTAGCATAGTCAAGGGAAAAACAAATCAATGGAAGGATTGATACACATATGACTGCAACTGCAGAAATTAAAGATCACAAAAAAGTTATTCTTGTTGGAGACGGTGCCGTAGGTTCTAGTTATGCTTTCGCTCTAGTGACTCAAAATATCGCTCAAGAAGTTGGAATTGTAGATATTAACACAGCTAAAACTGAAGGAGACGCATTAGACTTAACTGATGCTCTTGCTTGGACACAACCTAAAAAAATCTACTCAGCTACTTATGCAGATGCACATGATGCTGACCTTGTAGTTATCACTGCTGGTGCTCCACAAAAACCAGGTGAAACTCGTTTAGATTTAGTAAATAAAAACTTAAAAATTAACCGTGACGTTGTTACACAAATCGTTGAATCAGGTTTCAATGGTATTTTCTTAGTTGCTGCTAACCCAGTTGATATCTTGACTTACTCAACTTGGAAATTCTCTGGCTTCCCTAAAGAACGCGTTATCGGTTCAGGTACATCTCTTGACTCAGCTCGTTTCCGTCAAAAGATTGCTGAATTAGTTGACGTTGATGCTCGTAACGTCCATGCTTACATCCTTGGCGAACACGGTGACTCAGAATTCCCAGTTTGGTCACACGCAAACGTTGCTGGACTACAAATTTACGAATGGGTTAAAAATAACCCAGAAGTAGATGAAGAAGCATTAGTAAATATCTTCTTCGGCGTACGCGACGCAGCTTACACAATCATTGAGAAAAAAGGCGCTACTTTCTATGGTATCGCAGTTGCATTAGCTCGTATTACTCGTGCTATCCTTGATGACGAAAATGCTGTATTACCTTTATCTGTTTACATGGAAGATCAATATGGATTAAACGACATTTATATCGGCGCACCTGCTGTTATCAATGCTCAAGGTATCCAAAAAGTTATCGAAATTCCATTATCTGATGCAGAACAAGATCGTATGAATGCTTCAGCTAAACAATTAAAAGAAATTTTAGACCAAGCATTCGCAAACTTAGAAGACTAATTGAGTGCTTCTTCGTTAAAGTGAAACTTGTAGCCGGGACAATGTATGTCTCGGCTTTTTTATTATTTTGAAATAATTATCAAAAAAGATTTTGTTTAATTTTTTCCATAATGAATATTTAAACTTCGTCTTTTTAAATAAATTATGCTATGATGAACTCGATATGCACCCTATTCTATTATTCAAGGAGTTATCGTTCTATGACAAGATCTTCCCAACACAAAAAAAAGATACACATTGGCATTCTTTCAGCACTTGGTGTTCTGTTGATATTAGTCAGCTTTTATACCTTCCGCAGTACATATTACACAAGTCACTTCTTACCTCATACTGAGATCAACGAAATTGATGTAAGTAATATGACTGTTGATCAGGCAAACAAGAAATTAAAAGACACTTACTCTAATACAACTTTAGCAATTGAAGAAAATGGTAAAGTTTGGCAAGAAATCGCTAAATCAGAATTAGGTTATCGCGATGATTTTTCAGATGATTTAAGTAAACTCTTATCCAAGCAAAACGGTTGGACTTGGGGGATGACTTATGTTTCAGCAGCTGAAAAACAAGAAATTGATCCTGTTAGTCAAGATCATTCAAAACTAGACGCTACAATCGATACGCTGACAACAAAGCTAAATGATTTAAATAGTAATCGAAAGCAAACACAAGATGCTACCATCAAAAAAACAGATGACGGCTTCGCCATTACACCTGAAGTTAACGGTGATTCAATTGACGTAGACGCAACCGTAAAAGAAATCAAAGAAGTTGCTGCTACAAATGAAAAGCAAATTGACTTGAATGACTTTAAGCAAAAAGCTAAAGTTACTGCTGACGACAAAGAGCTAAATCAACAATTAACAGCTATGAACAATATTGCTAAAGTCAAAGCAACTTATAGCATTAATGGACAAACATTCCAAATTCCTACAAACGATTTAGCTAGCTGGCTGATTTATTCAGACGGCAAAATTGATTTAGATACTGACAAAATGACGCAATATGTGACTGAGCTAGGTCAAGAATATAATACAAGTACAAATGATACCGTGTTTAACAGCACAAAACGCGGCGAAGTAAATGTCCCAACAGGAACGTACAGTTGGACCATTCAAACAGAAGATGAAGTCGCAGCTCTAAAGAAACAAATTTTAGCTGGTCAAGATTTTACTCGCTCACCGATTGTTCAAGGAAGCACAACTGCTGATCATGCTTTAATTGAAGATACTTACATTGAAGTTGATTTACAAAACCAACACATGTGGTACTACAAAGACGGCAAAGTCGCACTTGAAACAGATATCGTTTCTGGTAAACCAACAACTCAAACCCCTGCTGGTGTCTTTTACGTTTGGAACAAAGAAACCAATTCCGTTCTAAAGGGAACCAACGATGATGGCACGCCATATGCAAGTCCTGTAGATTACTGGATGCCAATCGACTGGACCGGCGTCGGAATCCATGATTCTGACTGGCAGCCGGAGTATGGTGGCGAGTTATGGAAAACTCGTGGCTCACACGGTTGTATTAATACACCACCAAGTGTCATGAAAGAATTATTTGGAATGGTCGAAGTAGGTACGCCTGTTTTGGTATTCTAATACTCAAAAAGGAGTCAACGAACAAAATGTTCGTTGACTCCTTTTTATTTTTACATTTCAGCAGAAGTAAAGACCTCTGAGACATCATCGTCGTCTTCCAATTTATCGACTAGTTTATCTAATTGTTCGCGTTGCTCATCTGTTAATGAAATCATCGTTTGGGGAAACATTGTCAATTCAGCCTGGACAAAAGTAAATCCATCTTTTTCTAATTGATCACGAACAGCTACAAAATCTTCAGGTGCTGTGTAGATTTCAAATACTTCAGCTGAAGTTTGCAGATCTTCCGCTCCAGCTTCTAGCACATCTTCAAACATTGTCTCCTCATCTACTGCTAATCCTTCACGTTGAATGACCAAATAGCCCTTACGATCAAACAAATAATTAACGGACCCCGTTTCTCCCAAAGATCCTCCATTACGTGTAAAAGCTACGCGAACATTGGTTGCTGTTCGATTTCGATTATCTGTCAACGCATGTACCAAGATCGCTACGCCACCTGGACCGTACCCTTCGTACGTAATTTCATCATAATTTGCTTCATCTGCCGCAGTTGTCGCTTTTTTGATGGCACGTTCTACATTATCATTTGGCATATTAGCCGCTTTTGCTTTGTCTACCACTAAACGTAGTGCAGGATTCATTGTAGGATCAGGCCCACCTGATTTTGCTGCCATATAGATTTCTCGTGAAAGTTTTTGAAAAATTTTACCACGTTTTGCATCTTGGGCATTTTTTCTTCCTTGAATATTGTGCCATTTACTGTGTCCTGACATTTCTACTCCTCCTTTATGTTCACACTAATCATTTTAGACCCTCTGACAAAAAAAGCAATCTTCCAAATTTATAATTTCTTTTTCCAGCCTTTCACCAAAATACACAATAAAACAGCCGTCAATGCACCCATTGAGTCAAGCATCACATCTTGAAACATTGGCGATCTACCACCGGTCATCATTTGATGAAACTCATCTAGACCAGCATATCCTGTCGCCGATAACCATGCTAAAATTCCTGTTAACCACCAAATTTTTAGCTTAGGAAACACACCTAAGAACAAACTCCCCCCTAGAATAAAATATGTTCCAAAATGAGCTGCTTTTCGGATAAAAAACTCTACAAATTTGAAATAGCCTAAATGCTCAATACTCACTTCGCTTCCGCCATAATCAAAGCGAATCGTTGCGAATGTTTCTTTAAATGGCTGTGAAGAAAGCCAGCCTTCTAATCTGGAAACTTGTGACTGCTCTACATACGTTTGCGATGAACTATAAAATAATACAGCTACAATCAGCAAAGCAATGACCAAATAAAAGTTTCCATTTTTCATTTGTTTTTGGATTGAATTCATAAGTCACCTCTCCTACTTATCTTAGCTTTTTTTTTCGGAAACGACAATCTAAAAAAAGACTTCTTCTACTAGATAATGCTATACTAAATGTTGAACAAAAAATTGAAGGGAGATTTTTTATGAACTATTCATTAAACTGGGATCTTGACTCCATTTTTTCTGGGGGAAGCAATTCTTTAGCCTTAAATGAGCGTATGACTGAGCTTGAATCACAGATGGAAAACTATTATCAATTAGTTGGGAATTGGGAATTCACACCAGAAGACTTTGAACAACTACAAACCATTTTACAATTACAAGCAAAAATTTCTGATGGATTCACTCAATGTGACAGCTACATCACTGCATTATTATCTGCAAATGTAAACGATTCACAAGCGAAAATTTTATCTGGAAAACTTTATGCACTTCTTCCTCGACTACAGTCAGCAGAAACTGTCCTTTCGACAAAATTTGCAAAAATAAATGAAGAACACTGGCAAACACTAATCACAAATTCTAATTTTCAACTACTTGCGTTTCGTTTAAATGAACTTCGTCGTGATGGTGCGCAATTATTATCAGAATCTGAAGAAAATATTATCAATACATTATCACTTGATGGGTTAAACGCTTGGAGTAGTCACTACGATACCATCGTTGCCAGCATTAAGATTCCTTTTACTCAAAACGGTGAAACAGTTGAACTTTCCGCTGGACAAGCATTCAATAAAATGATGAGTGATCCTGATCAAGAAATTCGTAAAACATTATTTGTTGCTTGGGAAACAGCATGGAAAGAAAAAGCACCCCTATTTGGCGATACACTAAATCATTTAGATGGTTTCCGTCTCTCTACTTATAAGCTTCACGGCATTACTGATTATCTGCAAAAACCGTTAGAATACAATCGCTTGAAAAAAGAAACTCTTGATGTTATGTGGTCAACGATTGAGAAAAACAAACAACCTTTAGCAGACTATTTGACCCGAAAAGCAAATCTTTTTGGCAAAGAAAAAATGGAATGGCAAGATCAAGATGCACCAATCATTTTAGGCGACCTAGAAGAAAAAACATTTACCTTTGATGAAGCTGCGGCGTTTATCGTCGAAAACTTTAAAAAATTCAGTCCTAAAATGGCTGACTTTGCTCGATCAGCATTTGAAAAAAGTTGGATTGAAGCGGAAGATCGTCCAGGAAAACGCCCAGGTGGTTACTGTACTGAATTACCTGAAACAAAAGAATCAAGAATTTTCATGACTTATAGCAATTCTGTAAATGAGGTTGCTACCTTAGCACATGAACTTGGTCATGCCTTTCACAGTAGTACAATGTGGGATCTTCCTTCATTAAACCGTGAATATGCTATGAATGTAGCAGAAACTGCTAGTACTTTTGCAGAACTGATTGTAGCGGATGCTACCCTAAAAGCTGCAAAATCCAAAGAAGAGCAAATCAATTTACTAGATACTAAATTACAAAATGCGCTCGCCATGTTCATGAACATTCA
Source organism: Enterococcus sp. C50 (assembly GCF_040887505.1). NCBI lineage: Bacteria > Bacillati > Bacillota > Bacilli > Lactobacillales > Enterococcaceae > Enterococcus > Enterococcus sp. C50. Next base: position 21,359 of record NZ_JBFOFW010000006.1, read on the forward strand.
TTCACGTTTTATTTTTGAAAACAGTTTTTATACTGCTCGTCAAAAAGGATTAGTTTCTGAAGAAGAAATAACTTCGATGATGATTGACGCGCAAAAAGAAGGTTATCAAGATGCCTTGGCTAGTTACCATCCATATTTCTGGTCAGCAAAATTACATTTCTTTATTGATGATGTACCATTTTATAATTTTCCGTATACATTTGGCTATCTATTCAGTATGGGAATTTATGCTTATGCTAATCAAAAAGGCACAAATTTTGAACAAGAATACATTGATTTACTAAGAGATACAGCTTCAATGACTACAGAAGAGCTAGCTGAAAAACATCTTGGTGTTGATCTAACAAAACCAGATTTCTGGCAAGCCGGAATTGACATGGTTTTAGATAATATTCAACAATTCATGGAATTAACGGAAGAATTTGTTCAATAATTCTTTTAACACAAAAAACCTGAACGACTTTTCAATCCAAAAAGTTGTTCAGGCTTTTTATTTAAGTAAAAAAACAGAAAAGAGTTAGGCATCAGCCTAACTCTTTTATTTTTTCAATTAAAATTACATGCTAACTGCAAAGTCAGGTGCAAACCATTGAACTGAGCCAACTTTTACACTTTCACCTGGTTGAGGTGCATGGATGTATTGTCCGCCACCTAAAGCAATTGCTACGTGGTAAGTTCCACCAGCTGAACCCCAGAATAATAGGTCTCCTGCTTTAGCTTGAGAAACTGAAATTTTTGTTCCAGCTTGTTCTTGAGGAACAGTATAGCCACCGATGTCACGACCAGTTACTTGTAAGTATACATAGCGTGTGAAACCTGAGCAGTCAAATCCTGATGGAGTTTTTCCACCCCAAACATATGGTGTACCAATATATTTGTAAGCTTCTGCTACGATAGCTGAACCATTAACAGATGATGAACCACCAGTTGATGGAGGTGTAACAGGTTTAGATGGTGTAGTTGAACCATCGTTACCAGTATTTGAGTTTCCATTACCAGTACTTGGTGTTGTTGGTTCTTGAACTACAGGAGCTTCTGAAGAAGAATCTTCTGTTACAGGAGCTTCCGGTGTTGTTGATTCTTCAGGTGCTGAAGTTTCAGGTACTGTAGACTCTTCAGGTGTTGAAGTTTCAGGTACAGTTGATTCTTCAGGCGTTGAAGTTTCAGGTACTGTAGACTCTTCTGTTGCTGAAGATTCAGGCGTTGTTGATTCTTCTACTACTGAAGAATCAGATGTTGCTGCTTCTGAAGATTCAGATACTACAGTTGATTCAGTAGCTGTAGATTCAGAAACTGCTGTTTGTGCAGCAGCTTGAGCTTCTGCTTGTTCACGTGCTTCTTTTTCAGCTTTTTCTTGAGCTGCTTGTTGACGTGCTTGTTCTGCTAAACGTTCTTGTTCGCGAATACGAGCTTGTTCTGCTTCTGCTTCTGCTTTTTGGCGATTTAAATCAGCTTTCTTATCTTCAGCAGTTGCTTGTTCAGCAGCTAATGAAGTTTTCATTACGTTTAAGTCAGCTTGTGCAGATAAAAGATCACCTTTTTGAGCTTCTAAAGCTGCTTGGTTTTCAGCAAGTTCTTGTTGTTTTTGTTTGTTTTCAGCTTGTTTGTCTTCAACAGCTTTTTTATCTTCTTTTTGTTGTTCAATTAATTCATTGTTTGCTTTAACGATTGTTGTCATCGCATGAATACGACCAACAGCATCTGCAAATGAGTCTGCATCCATTACAGCATCAATGTAATTTGAGCTTGTATTTTTCACTTGTGCTTCACGCGCTTGATTTTGAATTGTATCTTGGCGTTTTTCAATACGTTCTTGTAAATCTGCAATTTCTTTTTCTAATTGTGCAGATTCATTACGTAAAGTTTCTTGTTTTGATAATAAATCTTGAGCTTGTGTGTTAATATCAGTAACTTGACTTTCCAAAGCATCAATTTGTGATTGTGCATCTAATTGTTGGTTTTGTAGGTCTGCAATTTTCTTATCTTGTTGTTGGATCTGTGAATCGAAATCATCTGCCGCGGCAGCGATCGGTGATGCTACGGCAGTTAAAGTCATTGAACAAACCATTACTGCTGATAATAAACTCTTTTTCACTCTTCATTCCTCCGACTGGCTTAATTTAATAAATATCTAAAAATATTTAAGTCTTTCTTAACGATAAGAAAATTGTACCATAGCTGTATGTCAGCGATATAATAGTTATGTTACAAAAATATTTCAAAATACATTTATAAAATGACAAAATTGTTAGAAAAGGAAATAGAAACAAAAAAAGAAATTATTCATCACTGAATAATTTCTTAAATGGAAATACAAAAATAGCAAAAATAATCATGTTCAACAGCAATGTTGGGCCTAAAAACTGGGTAATAAAATAATTCTTATTCACTATCGCAAGTTTAAAAATCAGCTGAATAATTAACGTAAATAGTTCATATCCAGTCACAAAAATAATCATACTAAAAAATTCGGTAAATATATTTGTATGAATAATTTGACTCATTGAGTACATGATAAAAACAATTAAGGGAAGTGCTACCGCATAAATACCAATTACACCAATATAATACATATCAAAAATGGCACCTAAGACGATTGTCGTAATTAACAGATATCTTTTTGAGAAGCTTAGACTACAAAATAGTAATGCCAGAATCAAAAAATGCGCATTTGCCATGTAGACACCTTTTGTCCACTCACCTAAAACTCTAGTTACCTGCCCATCCAAAAGCATAAGAAAGAACAGGATAACAGGTAGGTAATACTTCATCGTTTCTTTTTTCAGCATAAGCTACTCATCCTCCACTAATCGTTGGATGATTGTGACAACTGATAAGTCATACATCTGTGCATAAGGTTTGATATAAACTTCTCGATCTAAACCGTTACTGTCAGGTTTAACTTTTGTAACTGTCCCGATTGATAAGTTAGCAGGTGAATTACCTCCTAAACCAGATGTCTGTACAACATCGCCTTCCTTGATGTCTGTATCACCAGTCAATTGTGTTGCAACCAACGCTTGGTTTGCTTCATCATATCCTTTGAGCAATCCAAAAGCATTCCCGTTGGCAGAATTAATTTTTACCGGAAAATGATCTGAGCTTTCATTAGCTGAAGTTAATAACTCAACTTTGGAAGAAGCTGCATTTACCTCAACTATACGTCCAACTAAGCCTTTTTGTGACATAACAGCCATGTTTGGTTCGATACCATCTCTTGAACCTTTATCAACAGTCAACATGTCTTGCCAACTATCAGGTGAGCGAGTAATAACGTTGGCAGTGACTTTCTCATAACTGGTTAATGTTTGATTCAAATCAAGTTCTTTCTTCAATGACTCAATTTCTTTTTGATAATTTTTATTTTGCTGTGCTACTTCATCATAACTATCTAAACGCTCTTTTAGTCGCTCATTCTCAGAATAAGTAGAAAATAAATTATGCACAGAATTCACACCATTTCCGACCCATCTTGCTGGTGCGAAAACAGCTTTGTCAATAATAGCAACACTGTCGTTGACAACAGATTGAAATATATTAGTTTTTCCTTCATTTGCTCGTTGAGCAGCCGTTACACTTAAAATCGTCACCACAATAATGACAATAATCAACGTAATAATAATATTTTTATTGGGATTGAACTTCTTCACAAAGACACCTCGAATTAATTAGACTCTTGTTTTTAATTTTAGCACTAAACACCTTGAAACAAAAGGCAAGTTACTTCTCTTAATCTTTTTTTAGCAAATCTTTTTCACTATGCTTGCTTTAGTTATTCAAGTGTCCACGTTTGTGAAATTCTAGCCAAAGAAGTTCCTTAATCTTTGCTTTGAATTACAGCTATTACACCCGTTTCAAATGAAAATTTAGCTGTATCAGAAACAAATTCATTACTTGCATACGAAGTTGGCTGAGTAACAGTTGCATTTTCTAACTCATATTTGCTTTCTTTGATATCCAGATGGCTGACGGGCGTCAAACAGCAATAAGCCAAGTATTTCATTTCTGGTATCTTTTTGATTGAGTAGCTGCCTGGCAAGTAATAACTCAAATTATTTTGACGATCTGCCAAAGTCAAATGCTGAATATATGGCTGAAACCTTGGCTCCAGTCCTAACCACAAATTAGATAATAAATGATCCAAACGTCCACCAGTCGCACCTACTAAGGTATAATCTGCATCGGGATAGCGCTCGAATGTAGACACTAATGCTAATTGCGTGTCAGTATCGTCTTTTTCTGCTGGCGATTGAATAACCAGCTCTGCTTGTGAGAAAACATAAGTACGTTCTTCCTCATTTAACGAATCAAAATCACCTACAGCTAGTTCCAAAGAAAATCCTTGTTGCAATAAATATAACGCTCCACGGTCAATGCCAACATGATAGTCATACTCAGAGCCTGTTATCTCTGGCCATTCTTGTGGTGATCCGCCTGCTGCTAATAAAATTTTCATTTTAGCTCAAAGCCTCTTTGAGTTGATTAATTTGATGGATTGGATTTTCAGAGGCATAGATGTAAGATCCTGCTACAAAAACATCTGCTCCTGCCTCTTTACAAATTTTCGCTGTTTCCGGAACGATTCCACCATCAACTTCGATTGCGTAATGATAGCCATTTTCTTGGCGAAGCAAGTCTAATTCAGCAATTTTAACAACAGTTTCTTCAATAAAGCTTTGACCGCCAAAACCAGGATTTACCGTCATGACCAAGACCTGATCAACTATAGATAACACGTGCTGAATTGCTGAAACTGGTGTGCCAGGATTGATTACCACACCAGATTTCACTCCTAGATCATTAATCATTTGAACAGCACGATGAATATGTGGTGTTGATTCAGCGTGAACAGTAATGATGTCGGAACCAGCTTTTGCGAAATCTGTAATATAATTTTCTGGATTTACGATCATCAAATGAACATCTAAAGGCAATTTAGTCACTGGACGGATTGCTTGGACAACATTTGGTCCTAATGTAATGTTTGGTACAAATTGACCATCCATAACATCGACGTGGATGTAATCTGCTCCACCTTTTTCTACTAACTCAATATCACGTTGTAAGTTGGCAAAGTCTGCACTTAAGATTGATGGTGCTAATTTCATTTCATTTCCCCCTATTTTCTTTTGCTTTCTTTTTTATAAACAGGTCTGCGCTTTTCAACTTCTTGTAGAAATTGCAAATAGTTATCATAACGCGTTTGTGCAATTTCGCCATTTTCTACTCGGCGTTTGACCTCACACCCCGGTTCTTTCGCATGCATGCATTCACGGAAACGACAATGTGCAGACGCCTCAACAAATTCCGGAAATTGTTTTGGTAGCTCCGTTGCTTCAATCGTCAGAAAGTCAATCGAGCTAAAGCCTGGTGTATCAGCAACCAATCCATCATACAACGGAATCAATTCAACATGACGCGTAGTATGCTTCCCTCGACCAAGAGAATCTGAAATTTCTGCTGTTGCTAACTGTAATTCTGGCGAGATTTGATTAAGTAAAGTCGACTTGCCTGCCCCCGATTGCCCCATAAAAACAGTTAGCTGCTCTGGAAAGTAACGAATTAATTCATCTGTATCTCCTGATTGCTTCGGTACTATAACTGGATAACCAATTTTTTCGTAGGTTTCTTTAATCTCTTTAATTTTGGGATCATTCGGTGCTAAATCTGTCTTTGTTAGAAAAATAATTGGTCGAATCATTTCATACTCAAGCATCACTAAAAAGCGATCAAGTAAATTCGCTGAGAAATTTGGTTCAACTAAACTGGTTACGATTACACCTAAATCAACATTCGTCACCGGCGGTCTTACTAATTGATTTTTTCGTGGCAAAATTTCCAGCAAATAACCATCTGTTTTATTTTCACTTTCAAAAATGACTTGGTCACCAACTAATGGACTAATTTTTCGATTACGAAAATTTCCTCTTCCTCGTGTTTGGTAGGTTTCCCCATCGGCATAAACATAATAAAAACCACTGATTGCTTTTCTAATTTGTCCTCTGATTTGTGCCACCTCCGTTTTTTATTTATTTTAACACAGGAAAAAGAATTCTTATGCCTTTACAAGTAAACTTATTAAACTCTAGAAAATTTATTTTTACATTTTTCTACAAAAAAAGAATTATGTCATTAGTTTTTCACTAACAACATAATTCTTTTGTGCTTAGTTAAGTCACATGTGGTTACTCTTGTGATTTATTTTCTTCCTTTGATTCTCCTGTTGTCTCTGTCGTTTCTTTTGTTGAACTACTTGATGAATCTTTTTCTGAAGAAGCTTTTGCTGGATCTGGCCCCTTGGAGTAAACAACACTCACGATATCACCTTTAGCAATACTTGCTCCGACACCTGGATTAGTACGAATAACTTTATCCTTGTCGACAGTATCTGAGTATTCAGAAGTTTCATGTCCAATGTATTCAGCGCCAATCCCAGATAAATAATTTTGTGCTTCACTCTTTGAATAGCCTGAAATATCATTTAGACGACTTGGTTTTTCCTCAGCTCCTTGGCTGACTACAAAACTAACAGCTGTTTCTGCTGCCGTGAATTCGCCTGACCCGGGATTTTGACTAATAATATTTCCCGCAGCTATCGTATCGCTATAATCATAGCTCACGCTAATATTCGATGCTAAAAAGCCTGCAGATATCAACGTACTATAAACTTCATCATAGTTTTCGCCTGTATGATTATACAAATAAACTGGTTCCGCTCCCTTGCTCACTTTGAAAGTAATTGTATCAGAATCCGGATCAACTTCTCCGTCCGCAGGTGTTTGAGAAATAATTGCACCCTTCTCAACTTCAGAACTATATTCTTCTTCCGACTTAATTTGGTTTTCTGAAAAACCTAATTCAATTAAATTTGCTTTTGCTTCATCGTAGTTTACGCCAGCATAATCTTTTAATTTGATTTTTTTCGAGCCACTGCTTAAATATAATTTTACTTCGCGATTCCTTTTCACAGTTGTTTTTGCTGCAGGATCTGTTTTAACCACACTTCCTTCTTCAATTTTGTCATCAGCAATTTCTTCTGTCTCGCTCGCTACTTTTAGATTCGCGTTTTCCAACACCGTTCGAGCCGCTGCTTCCGTTAAATCTGATACATCTGGTACTTCCACTTCGCCTCGACCACCAGAAGCAAAAAATACGCCTGCGCCGATGCCTAAGCCCAGTAAGACCAGAATGAGTAAAATCCACCATTTTTTTCGTTTTTTCTTTGGTTTTTCTTCCTCTTCTTCTGGCTGATGATTTGGTTGTTCCCACACGTCATGTTCATCTGGTAAACGCATCGATTTGAACGAATCTGGCATTGGTGAGTCTGCATCAATCGGTGTCAGCACTTTGGTTTCATTCAGCATAGCTTGCGGTTCCCACTTTGGTTCATTCGCACGCGCAGGTGAAAGAACCGTTGCTAAGTCTTCATTCATTTCATCCGCAGTCAAATACCGATCCGTTGGTTCTTTGGCAGTTGCTTTCAATACAACATTTTCCAATGCCTGTGGCGCTCCCGGATCAATCGCTTTAATCGAAGGTAGCTCATCTTGAAAATGTTTCAAAGCGATCGTTACTGCTGACTCACCGTCAAATGGCACACTACCTGTCAACATTTCATAAAGAATGATTCCAAGCGCATAAATATCGGACTGTTTCGTAGCCATACTTCCTCTTGCTTGTTCAGGTGACAAGTAATGCACGGAGCCTAACATTGTATTCGTTTGAGTAATTGATGTTTCAGATAATGCAATCGCAATTCCAAAATCAGTAATCTTCACGACACCTTCATGGTCAATCAAAATATTTTGAGGTTTTAAATCGCGATGGATGATTTGATGATTATGAGCCAAAGAAATCGCTGATAAAATTTGTTGCATAATATCAACAGCTGTCTGATATGGAATTGGATAATGGGTTTGGATGTATCGCTTGAGATCCATTCCCTTCACATATTCCATTACTAAATATTGCATACCAGCTTCTTCACCAACATCATAAACACTCACGATGTTTGGATGAACCAATTCAGTTGCTGCTAAAGCTTCTCTTTGGAATCTGCGGATAGCAGTTTTGTCGTTTTGAAAGTCAAACCGTAAAACCTTGACAGCTACATCACGGTCTAAGATTAGGTCATGGGCCAAGAAAACATTTGCCATTCCGCCACTGCCAATATTGCCAGTGATTTGGTAACGTCCATTTAATTTCTTACCTAACTCGATCATGCACAGTCCTCCTTGTACTCAATAAGGAGTGCAGTAATGTTATCAGCGCCACCTGCCTCGTTTGCACGATCGATCAATTCTTTTACTTTATCCGTAAGCGAACCGGCACCATTGATAATTGACCCAATCATTTCTTCTGACAACATATTAGTAAGTCCATCTGAGCAAAGTAATAATCGATCACCCAATTGCCAAGAATAAGTTGCTACATCTACTTCAACTGTTCCCGGCATTCCTACCGATCGTGTCAAAATATTTTTTCTTGGATGGTTCACTGCCATTTCTTGACTGATTTCACCAGATTTGACCAGTTCATTCACTAATGAATGGTCTTCTGTTAACTGCTTTAATTGGTCTTCACGTACTAGATAAGCACGACTATCCCCAACATTTGCAATCGTAAATCTTGTTTCTGACAGAGCTGCAGCAACAATGGTTGTCCCCATACCATTATATTCTGGCTTTTCTTGTCCTCGCTGATAAATTTTACCATTTTCATTTTGGATTGTTTGAATAAACCACTGGGCAATTTTTTCACTATCTTTTAGTGCTTGTCCTTCCCAGTCAGCACCCAAATTGGTCACAGCCATTTGACTGGCAATATCACCAGCTCGATGCCCACCCATTCCATCAGCTAAAACTGCCAGTTTGATTCCTTCTTGATTAGTAAATACACTCGCATAGTCTTGGTTGGTATTACGGCGTCTTCCTACATCTGATTGAAATTCAATTTGCATTTCTTCACCTCATTACTTTTTACGCAAACAACAGATAAAAAAGCCATCTGTATTAAATTGATGTGGATACAAAGTTAACATTTTATCTTCGATTGATGATTTTAGCACAGGACTCACTAAAACATCAATCCTTTCAAATTCAGGATGTCGTTTTAAAAAGGTCGAAATGACCCCTTGATTTTCATCAGCTAGAATGGTGCAAGTGCTATAAGTCAAGATTCCTGACGATTTTAACGTAGGAGCACAGCTTTCCAAAATTGCTAATTGAATTTTAGGTAAATTTTCTAAATCTTGTGGATTTTTTTTGTAGCGAATGTCTGGTTTCCGACGCAATAAGCCTAAACCAGAACATGGTGCATCAACCAAAATACGATCAAATTGTTCTGATTCAAAAGTTTGTTGTACTTCTCGTGCATCCATTTTTTGTGCAAAAACTGCTGACGACACATTTAAGCGAGCAGCATTTTCGTCAATTAGCTTTACTTTATGATCATGAACATCAAGAGCAATCACTTCGCCACCACATGTTGAATCTAAAAATGTTGCAATATGCGTTGTTTTACCGCCTGGCGCAGCACATGCATCCAGCACATGATGCTCTGGCTCAATTTGCATGGCTGGTGCAACTAACATGGAGCTTTCATCTTGGACAGTTAGCAAACCATCATGAAATAGTGAACTCGAAGCTAAATGACCTTTTTCAGCAACAACACCATAAGGGCTAACTTGGCTTTCTTTCACAGAGATATCTTCTTCATTCAAAACAGTGATTGCTTGTTCACGTGACAAGCGACGAACATCCACCCGTCCACTTGCATGGCTTGATTCATAGAGTGAATAACCTAGTTTTTCTGTTTCTTCAAACCCAATTTGATCAATAAAACGTTGAGTCAGCCAAACAGGTAAACTGATTTTCACTGCCAATCGCTCTACGGGATCTTTGATTGTTTCTACGTCAGGTTTTCCTTGGCGTTGATAACTTCTCAATACGCCATTCACGAATTTTCCTGTTCCGGGGTTTCCTTTTATTTTCGCAATTTCCACAGCTTCGTTCAAAATCGCATGGTCTGGAACCTTGTCTAAAAATTCCAGCTGATAAACAGACAACAACAGCAATGTTTTGACCCATTCATCTACTTTTTTTGCTTTAGCAATAAAAGGAGTAATATAAAATTCAAGTAATAATTGATGACTAATCGTTCCATAAACAAGTTCTGTAAATAGTCCGATATCTTTTGGATTAAGCTTTCCTTTGTTAATCATTTCGTTTAATAAAAGATTGGAGTACGCACCACCTTTAGAAACTCGTTCTAAGGTCATTAAAGCCATGTAGCGTACAGATTTTTTCATACTGTTTGGGATTTTTGTCATTATTTCACCTGCTGTCCAACCATTACATGCTGGCCGCTACCATTTAGAAATGCTTGAATGGTTTGCTTCCCTTTACCTGCAGGTTGTAATTCTTTGATTGCTAATACCGTTTGATTGCCACACGCGATCCAAAGGTTCTTTTTATCTTTGCGAATGATTGTACCGGGAGCTTCGGTTGTTTCCTCTGCAAGTGGCTCCACAGCTAGTAATTTCCAACGAACATCTTCATACGTTGTAAATGCGATTGGCCAAGGACGCATCCCGCGTACTTGATTATCAACTTCTTCAGCCGTTTTATTCCAATCGATTGCTTCTTGTTCTCTTGTAATGTTAGGAGAAAAGGTCACTTTTTCTTCATCTTGAGGAGTTGGTGTTAAGCTACCATCTAAAATACTTGGTAATGTTTTTAATAAGAGTTCTTTTCCTAATAAACTCAATTTATCAAACATTGTTCCAACATCATCTTGTTTGGTAATGGGCAAGCTTTCTTGCGCAAAAATACCACCAGCATCCATTTTTTTAATCATTTCCATAATGGTGACACCTGTTTCTTTTTCACCATTGATAATCGAATAATGTACAGGTGCTCCTCCACGATATTTAGGTAATAAAGAAGCATGGACATTGATTGCTCCATGTTTAGGAACTTGAAGTAATTTTTCTGGTAAAAATTGACCGAAGGCAGCCGTAATCAAAATATCTGGTTGTAATTCAACGATTTTTTCCATTTCTTCTGAGCCAGAAATCTTTTCTGGTTGTAGTACTAGTAAATCGTGCTTCAATGCTGCTTCTTTGACTGGCGTTGGTGTAATCACTTTTTTTCTACCAACTGGTCGATCAGGCTGTGTCACTACAGCTTGAACTGTATAGCCAGCTTCCAATAATCCCTCTAGTATTGGGACGGAAAAAGCTGGTGTTCCCATAAATACAATATTAGTCATTCATGTGCTCCTCCATATATTTTTCAAGTTCTTCTTCAGGAATTTGTTCAATCATTTTTTCAACAAACAAAACACCGTTTAAATGATCGATTTCATGTTGAAAGGTTCGTGCTAAATAGTCGAATGCCGTTACTTCCATTTCTTGACCTTCACGATCAAAATAGCGAACAGTCACCTCGTCTGCACGTTTTACAGTCCCATAAACATGCGGGATACTCAAACAACCTTCCACATCTAAGCTTTCTCCTTTTGCCTCAATAATTTCAGGATTGATCAATTCAAATTTGTCCCCTTCATCAACTTCAACGATTGCTAAACGAAGATTTTTTCCTACTTGCGGTGCTGCAATACCAATACCGTCCATCGCAACCATTGTTTCATACAGGTCATCTAGTAGGGCAACTGTTTCATCTGTGATGACATCGATAGGTTGAGCTGTTCGTTTTAATTTATCATTTGGGTGAATCAAGATTGGGTAGCGCATATAGTATCCTTTCTCAAATAAAATGTAATGGTTCATTATCAATTGCCACGAATAGTCCATGGCGTTGTTCTTTTTGGCTTTTATATAAAATGTCATCCAACACATTGGCTAGTTGTGGTTCGTGCTTGTATTTAATAATCAGCTGATAGTAATAACGATTCTTCACACGCAAAATCATACTTGGTGTTGGACCTAAAATCAAACTTTGGTCACTTAACGTCTGTTTGAGCAATTGCCCAATTTGGAAGATTTTTTTTGCAGCTACTTGTTCTTCTGGGTGGCTCGTGGTAATTTTCACCGTAAAATAATACGGTGGGTAGCCTCCGCGATGACGAACTTGCATTTCTTTTTGATAAAAGCGTTCATAATTTTGTTCTTTTACTAACTCAATTGCGTAATGTTCTGGGTTAAATGTTTGAATGACTACCTCTCCAGCTTTTTCAGCTCGGCCAGCTCGACCTGAAACTTGCGTTAACAGTTGGAAAGTATGCTCACTTGATCGGAAATCTGGTAAGTTGAGTGACGTGTCTGCATTTAAAACACCTACTAACGTTACATCTGGAAAATCTAGTCCTTTAGCAATCATCTGCGTACCTAAAAGAATATCTGCTTCCTTCGCACCAAATTTTTGCAAGATACGTTCATGTGCTCCTTTTTTTCGGGTAGTATCGACATCCATTCGTAAAATACGCGCTTCCGGATACAAAGTTTGCAATTCTTCTTCCACTTTTTGCGTACCTGTACCATAATACCGAATTTTATTCCCACCACAATTTGGGCAACGATGAGGGATTGGCTCTTCATGTCCACAGTAATGGCAACGCATTGACTTACTATCCATGTGTAACGTCAAGGAAATGTCACAGTTTGGACAAGGTAAAACAAACCCACAGTCACGACACATAACAAACGAAGAATAGCCACGACGATTTAATAACAGAACCGTCTGTTCCTTCTTTTCTAAACGATCTTGAATTTTTTCTTGTAATTGGCTAGAGAAAGTAGATGCCTGATGTTTTTGAAACTCTTCTCGCATGTCCACAATGTCAATCACAGGTAGCTGTGCACTACTTTTTGCTCGTTTGTTCAAGGTCAAAAGTTGATACACTCCCTTTTGTGCTCTCGCACGTGATTCAAGAGAAGGTGTCGCACTTCCTAATACGACTGGACAATGATGGTACTTCCCACGCCAAATAGCTAAATCTCTCGCATGATAGCGTGGTGTTTCATCTTGTTTATAACTTGATTCATGTTCCTCATCAATAATAATCAAGCCAATATTTTCTAACGGTGCAAAAATCGCCGAGCGAGCACCAACAACTACTTGTGCCTCGTTTCGTTCGATTTTACGCCACTCGTCATATTTTTCTCCCTGCGATAATCCACTATGTAATACCGCAACGGCTTCACCAAAACGTCCTTTGAATCGCTCAACCATTTGTGGTGTCAATGCAATTTCTGGGACTAACATGATTGCTGTCTTTTTCGCAGCTAAAACTTCGGCAATACTTTGCAGGTAGACTTCTGTTTTTCCACTTCCGGTAATGCCTTCTAATAAGAAAATCGGTTCTTGTTGTGTTTGACATGCTGTGGTAATTTGATCGACTGCAAATTGTTGTTCTTGGTTCAAATCTAACGCGCTGGTTTGCTCAAATGAACGGTGTTGATATGGATCACGATAACGTTCGACTTCTTCAAAACGAAGCCAGCCCTTTTCTTTTCCTTGATTCAACACAGTGCTACTGATTCCTTTATCTTTAAAGTACGCAAGTGGCTCATCTTTAACTACTTCAGATAAGCAAAGCAACAATTCTTTTTGTTTTTTAGCATTTTGACGTAGCTTTCCCCACTCTTCCTCGATCTGTTCTTCTTTCAAAAGTGAGTGAACCATTCGAATTGTCTTCACTTTGTTTTTAATATGAACTTCATAACGAATATCAACTAATTTCTTTTTTCGCCAACGCATCAACTGAGAAACCATGCCTAAAGACTCTGCCTCTTTCCAAGAAATCATTTCTCGTTCTTGAAAAAATGCTTGTGTTTCAACTGCAGGTTTCAACGGATAAATGATTTTGTCATACTCCGCTTTCATGACACTTGGCAACATCGTTTGAAGACAAGTGATTTTAAATGCGTAGGTAATTGTCTTCATATAATCAGCCAACGCTAAAAGCTCTTGATTAACAACTGGTGCTAAGTCAAGCACACGAATAATTGATTTAAGTTGGACTTCAGTCTGAACAGCTTCGTCGTTCAATCCAACAACAAATCCCTGAACATGTCGATCGCCTTTTCCAAAGGGAACTTCCACACGCATGCCCACTTGCAACTCCGCTTCTAATGTGAAGGGAACGAGATAAGTGAAAGGTTGATCTGTTTGCATCGTCGGCACGTCTACAATTACTTCTGCAATTACTCCCACAACTTTCCCCTCCTTTGATAACCATTTTTTAGTGAAAAAGATCCGTGCTTATTTTACTAGAAAACCCTTAGCTTGTCCTGATTTCTGCCATTTCGTAACAAAAAAATAAACTAGCTAACTCACGTCTTCTTTTATTTGAATAATTAAAAAGAGAGCCGTGACCCTGGTCACAGCCCCTGAAATTATAGTTTTTGTTCTTCGCGAATGCGTGATTCTAATTCTTGTTGTTCACGTTCTTTTTGTGCTTGGCGTTCTTCATTTTCCATACGTAGACGTTCACGTTTCAATTCAGGATGTGGATCATTGATCACATTTCCCGCATCAATTTCTTCAAGTGCTTGACCAACACTTTTTACAGATTCAAATGAATCCAATGTTGGTTGTGCTCCCGCATCTAATTCGTGGGCGCGTTTACTTGATAAAATTACTAATGAGTATTTTGAATTTACTCGGTCTAACAATGAGTCAATTGAAGGTTTCAACATCATAAGACTACATCTCCTTTAACATTTTAATATATTTTCCGATTACCCGATCTACTCGAAAGTGTTCGCTAGCAATAATATCTTTAATTCGATTAACAGCTAACGGAACTTCATCATTTACAACGGCATAATCATAAAGGGCCATCATTTCGATTTCTTCTTTAGCAACTCTCATACGTTCTTCAATTACTTCTTCTGCATCCGTTCCACGACCAACAATTCTTGATTTTAATTCTACTAGATCGGGCGGTGTCAAAAAGATAAATACACCATCTGGTACTTTATCTTTTACTTGCTGTGCTCCTTGAACTTCGATTTCTAAAAATACATCTTTTCCTTCGTCCAAGGTTTGATTCACATATGATAATGGTGTGCCATAATAATTTCCAACATACTCTGCGTATTCAAGCATCTCACCAGCTTCAATCATCGCTTCAAATTCTTCTTTGCTCCGAAAGAAATAGTCGACTCCTTCGACTTCTCCTTCTCGCATTTTACGAGTAGTCATTGAGATTGAATATTGAAAATCATTACCCTCACTCTCAAAAATTGCTTTACGTACGGTTCCTTTTCCTACACCGGATGGACCTGACAATACGATTAATAATCCACGCTCTGACATGACGACGTCCTTTCAACTAGTCTTTTCTTGCTTATCGTTTATTTTGCACTTTTTTTCTGCAACTTTCAAGGTTCTCTTTATTATAGACAGATTTTCCTAAAAAAGCCACCTTTGCTTGAAACTAGAAAAGAAAAGCTTGATTTCCTCGACAAAACAAAAAAACTGCAACCAAATTTCTGGTGCAGCTTTAGATAGTCTTTGATGTTTCAACATACTTGATTTTAGCCAAAAGAATTAAAATCCCATGTTAGACAAAGTATTCACGACACCAATGATTTCGTCTTTTCGGCTAAGTACTTTTTCTGTTGGATCACTAACTTCTTGTGTATCCATACGCACAATAAATTTTCGATTAAGCGTTACATATGTCCCATCATTGATCAAAATATTTAGTTCTTGATCCGAAATTTTTACGCATGCGTCTTGCCAGGCATCAAATCCTTCTTTATCTGATGGAACATTTCTTTTAACCACACTTTTTCCGCTTAACTCATGAAAAGTAATATCATAATAGGTCATTACAAACTTCCTCCTGTTTCTATTTTATAAAATTATTCAATATTTTGAACTTGCTCACGAATTTTTTCCAAAATCGTTTTTAATTGGACTACTTGGTTTTTGATTTCAATTGCACTTGACTTGGATCCAATGGTGTTCACTTCTCGATTCATTTCTTGAATTAGAAAATCAAGTTCTCGACCAACTGGTGTAGACATCAAAATTAATTCATTTAGCTTTACGAGATGGATAAACAAACGATCTAGTTCCTCGTGAATATCTCCACGTTCTAACAAAATGGCCAACTCTGTCAACAATCGTTGCTCATCAACTTTGTCGCCTAAAAATTCTTCCAATTTTTTTTGATAGCGTACTTGGAATTCTTGTTCATATGTTTCAACAAACGCTACAAGGTTGTCTAACACTTGCGAAAACTCTTCTTTGTTTTGCAACAATACAGCAGCTAAAGCCTGACCTTCTGCTTCACGGCTACGTTCAATTGCTGCTAAGGCCTCAGACAACGTTTCTTGAACTAATAGACTGAGTTGCTCTTCATCTGTTTTTTCTGGTTCACTGACTGAAACAAACTTTTCCTGTAACGCTAGACGTTCAATTAATGACGCTACCGAAAGTTGGACTTCACCACCGAAGCGATCATGTACGCCTTGCGAAAGTTGCGTCACTAACGAATCAATCAGCGACCAGTCAATTTCAACTTGTTTCGTATTTTCCCCGATATGCGTTACATTCACAAAAACTTCAACTCGTCCGCGAGTGAGTTGTTGTTTAATCAACTGACGCATAGTACCTTCAAGAAAATTCAAAAGCTTCGGACTGCGTAATTGAATATCCAAAAAACGTTGATTCACACTTTTGATTTCAATATCCAGTTGATACTCTTGTGTTTCACGGATTGCTTTGCCAAAACCGGTCATACTTTTCATTCGACAGGGTCCTTTCTTACATGTTTTCTATCGCTTTTTGCAATGCTTCAAACTCTTCGTTCGTCAATGTCAATCCTTTCCCCATTTTTTCGTGTTCCGGTGACCAGTCACGCAAATCAAATTTCGGCGGGCGACCATTCCAGCTAACTAAGTTTAATTCTTTACGCCAGCCCTTTGCGTTTTCAGATAAAATTGCGATTTCTTCTATGATTTCATAGGAAAATTCTTGTGCCATTCTTGTTCCTCCTTAAGATAATGTGCATATAAAACAAATAATGTGTTCAATGGTTGTTCCTTAAGCAACGTTTGAACCTTCTCTTTCGTACTAGCATAAAGTTCTTTTGCTAGTTCCGTCAACTTTTGTTCTAAACGTTGTTCTCTTGAAGAAGACCACCACTCTTCCATACTTAGTAACCCAATTTCATTCGTAACAATTTCTGTAAATGGACGTTGTTCTTTTTCACGAATCAACGTTATCATTTCTGGTACTTGATAAACTTTATTAGGCAGTAAATACATTTGTTTTGCCAATAGTTCTAGCATTGCTAATCCGCAAGTTTCAATAACGACCCTGTCTTTATATACATTACGCAAATTCTCCCAAAATTTTACGTCATAGAAAAAAGAAAGCTCTAAATTTTTTTCCTTGGCTAACGTGCGCAGAAATTTTTTCCAAATTTTTTCAGCCAACACGGTCGAATCAAAGGTATACCAATGACCTTCATATTGGTGCAGCTGTTTTTTTGTTTCTAAATAACCTAATTGTAAATTCATTGAATTACGCTGTCCATCAAAAATCAAAAATGTACCTAGCGTCCAAAGTGAGCGACAACGCCATTCAACAAATCCTAATGGTTTTTTGACTCTTTTTGTAATTCCTGGTCCTTGAACATCTACCACAAAAGCTTCAGTTGCTCCTTGTTCAATCGCAACATCCACTGGCAGATTATTTTTATATCCGCCATCAATATAGCGATCTTTGTCAATTTTTTTATAGGCCATCGCTGGATAAAAAGAAGCGGAAGCAACAATCCACTCCGGAATCTGCTCTGGTGGCATTTTTTGAATAGGCACCACTTTCTCAATCATTTCAGGAATTTTAGTCGTAACTGTAAATAGTTGTGGCTTCGTTTTTTGAACTATGCTTTTCAAATCCAATGATTTTCTTAGCAGTTCTTCTAAAGGCTGTGAAGAAATACCGCGAGTTAAAACAGCCGTCTTGGTCATTCGACGAATATCAGTCAACAACTGTTGACGCAAATCAGTTAAAGGCACGTTCTCTGGTACAGCCAAAATCTGATTGGTGGATAAATTCGTCCATAAAAATTCAGCTTGATCCAAATCACCTTGCAACATCAAGACGCCATTGATTGCACCAACTGACGTGCCGGTAATAAGTTCAATCGAAAAGCCAGCTTCTTGTAATGCCTTCCACACACCAATTTGGTAGGCCCCATGTGCGCCGCCCCCGCCAAAAACCACAGCAGATTTTCCAGAAACATTTTTCACCCACTGAGTAGTCCTGGTATCAACTGTTTGGTACCCAAATTGAATAAATAATTCGGTCATTTGGGAAGAAAGTGGTTGTGAAAAGGAAAACTGACAAGCCGATTTCAAAAAGTAGCGCGCACAACTTTCCAGCAATGTAAATAATTGACGCCATTGCCGGAAAGATTCGTTGGCTAACACATTTGTTATCACCAAATGATCTGACTCACTTGCTTCTCCTGTTTTCTTCTCAAAGTAGAGCACTAGTTTACCAGCTTTGACTCGCCATGCATTTTTCTTTTTTGCCGTTTGCCAAAAAGAATCACGACTTTTTTGTTGTTCATTGAAAAACGGAAATGGTTGTTCCATTTTTCGACTTTCATTGTGTAGACGCTGCCTTTCTGACCAATAAATTGGTTGGATATCCATCGTTCTCTCCTTTTTCTCCAAGTATAGCAGTCTCTGAAAAAAATTTCTTGTCTGAACTAATTGCGCCTATCCTTTACAAAAACAAAAGAGTTCATTTATCTTTTCTAAAAAATAACTGATATCAAATTTAAAGCAATTTGAAAGCTACGATTATTTTCAATGAAAACGTGACTTTGTAATGGAATTTTAAAATAAAAGAAACAAGCTTTTTTCTTACAATTGTTGTAAAATAAAATAGTTGAGAAATCAAGTAAGGAGGAGCATGATGACTGATTCAGTTTATGTACATATCGACACAACTAGTAACGCTGTTTTAACCAAAGGATTAACTGCAAATGATTTTTCAAACAGCATCGTGCATTATCCTCAAAACTTGCTATTATTAGATCCTGCTGCTTCAGCAGGAGAATATGAACCTCACACTGGTTTGAAAATCATTCGTGGAACAGAAAATATTCAACATTTCTTCTCCTCACTTCGTAATCGTCATAATGCGGACGACTTAAAGTGGATCGATTTTACAGACCTAACTATGCTAAAAGAACTATCACCATTAGAAATTTCAGAATTATTGTATTTTGGGCATATGAAAACGCATCTGCACTCACCATTTTTCTATAAATTACAAAATAATTTTGTTTATTTTGATTTAAGCGATCAGTTGAACCGAATTTATTATCGTTACCTGGATGAATTTTACCGAATTTTTGCAGACAAGATGAGTCAAATTCTTGCAGATAAAATCAACGAAAAGAAATCATTCTTTCGCCGTGGCATCACTGTTGAAAAAATCAATGGTGATTTACTAAAAGAAATGCGTCCATTGATGCAAGAAGGCATTATTTTTTCATTTGAACAAGCTGGATTGATCAATGATGAGTATCGAATCCCCATCTATGTGATCGAAGACTACATTTGGAAATTAAAAGGGACTCGCTACCGTGAAGAACCTGTAATTGGTACACTCGTCTACAACACACTTGACCGACGTTGGCGTCTAATCAGTGATGTGGATGACTTTGCCTACGGTACACTAAATTAAAAAATTTTTTACCTGTGTAAAGGAACGTAACAGTTAGATGTTACGTTCCTTTTTTCGCAAAAAAAGATTGAACAAAAAGCCATAGGCTCTTTGTTCAATCTTTTTAAGTGCTTATTTTTTTGTTTCAAAAAGTGGGCTAACTGGTTTATTTTCATGGATACGTTTAATTGCGTCACCCATCAAACCACCAACGCTAACTTCGTCGATTTTATCAATTTTACGATCTTCTGGTAGATAAATTGAGTCCGTTACAACTAAGCGTTCAATTGCTGAATCTTCAATTCTTTGCAAAGCTGGACCAGATAAGACTGGATGTGTACAAGAAGCATAAACACTTGTTGCTCCTGCTTCTTTCAACGCGTTAGCTGCTAAGGTGATCGTACCTGCAGTATCAATCATGTCATCGATCAAGACACATGTTTTTCCTTCAACTTTACCGATGATATTCATTACTTCTGCAACATTTGCTTTAGGACGTCTTTTGTCGATGATTGCAATTGGTGCTTTTAGGAACTCAGCCAATTTACGCGCACGAGTTACGCCACCGTGGTCAGGTGAAACAACAACAACATCGTCGCCTTTGATTCCTTTTTCTAAGAAATAATTAGCAATTAATGGTGCACCCATTAAATGGTCAACAGGAATATCAAAGAAACCTTGAATTTGAACAGCGTGAAGGTCTAGGGTCAACATTCTTGTTGCTCCTGCTTTTTGAATCATGTTTGCAACTAATTTAGCAGTGATTGGTTCCCGCGCACGCGCTTTACGGTCTTGACGAGCATAACCATAGTACGGCATAACTACATTAATTGTTTTTGCACTAGCGCGTTTCAAAGCATCGATCATAATCAACAGTTCCATTAAATTATCATTTACTGGACTACTTGTTGATTGGATAACATACACATGTGAACCACGAATACTTTCTTCAATATTTACTTGAATCTCACCATCACTGAATTGAGTAACAGATGATTTACCTAATTCTACACCAACAGCTGCAGCGATTTTCTCAGCTAATGGGCGATTTGAGTTTAATGCAAAAATTTTTAATCTTGGATCAAAATAATGATTTGACATGGGGACCTCCACTTTCTTTTTCACAACTCTGGAATTCTTCCTAGTAAATAGTAGACATATTTTTTAAATAAATCAAGTTATTTTACAAAAAACTAATTGAGATAAGGGAGTTTTTTCGCATATCCTTCTTTGTTTACTTGTCGCGCACGTGCAATTGCAAGTGCATATTCAGGAACATCATTTGTAATGGTTGAGCCCGCTGCAATCGAACTATGATCTTCGATTGTCACCGGTGCAACGATGTTTGAGTTTGAGCCAATGAAGCTGTGGGCACCGACTTTTGTATGATGTTTTTGTTTACCATCATAGTTAACGAAAACCACACCACAACCAACATTGATGTCCTCACCTAATGTTGCATCACCAACGTAAGTCAAATGACCAACTTTTGTATGATTGCCAATCTCAGCATTTTTCACTTCAACAAAGTTTCCAATGTGCGCCCCTTCACCAATTTCAGCGTTTGGACGTAAGTGAGCAAATGGGCCAACATCTGCTGCTTTTTTCACATGACTGCTTTCAATCACAGAATTAGTAATTACAACGTTATCTTCAATCACACTGTCCACAATTCGTGAATGTGCACCAATCATGCAATCCATCCCAATGACTGTTTCGCCTTGTAATTGTACGCCTGCTTCAATCACTGTATCTGAACCAATAACAACACCCGCATCAATATAAGTTGACGCTGGATCAACAAAAGTGACACCATTAGTCATGTGTGCTTCATTAATTCGTTTACGCATGATTTCATTTGCTTTTGCCAATGCGATACGATCATTTACACCCATTGATTCTTCAAAATTTTCTGTTTGATAGGCAGCAACCGTATTGCCATCTTCTTTTAGAATTTCAATAATATCAGTTAAGTAATATTCACCTTGGGCATTGTTCGTACCCACTTTATTCAAGGCAGTAAATAATGCTTCGTTGTCAAAACAGTAAGTACCTGTGTTGATTTCTTTTACGCGTGCTTCTTCTGGTGAAGCATCTTTTTGTTCGACAATTTTTTCTACGATTCCAACATGGTCGCGGATGATTCGTCCGTAACCAGTAGGATTTTGTGCTTGTGCTGTTAAAATCGTTGCACTAGCATTTTTTCCTTGATGGTATTCAAATAAATTGTTTAGTGTTTCTGTTGTTAATAATGGTGTGTCACCACTGATGACTAACGTTGTTCCTTTTTTGCCTTCTAAGAAAGAGGCTGCTTGTAAAACTGCGTGCCCAGTGCCTAGTTGTTCTGCTTGTAAAGCATACTCACTACGTTCACCTAATTGTGCTTTTACTTGTTCAGCCCCATGACCAACGATGGTAATGATTTCGTCAGGATTAGTTTCACTTACTCGATTGATAATATGTTCGACCATTGGTTTTCCAGAAACTGGATGTAATACTTTATATAATTTTGACTTCATACGAGTTCCTTTTCCCGCTGCCAAAATAATTGCATAACGTGCTTCCACTTACTTCACTCCTAGTTATCATTTCCTGTGTTAAGTTTAGCCCAGTGCTCGCTTTTTTTCAACTAACGATTATTTTAAAAAATTGCGTTAAAAATAAAAAAGTTGGGACAGCTTTTTGTCCCAACCTCTTCTAACTTGATTCGTTTCGCTGATAAAGTTATTCTTCTGAGAAATAATTTCCAGGAACAACTGTGATGTTTTTCGTTTTTGTATCAACATCTTTCACATAAAGTAGTGAAGTATAATCATCGATTGCACGATGTCCATGGAATTTTGATTCTGCAAAAACAGTGATACCAACTAATTCAGATTCGAATTCTTCAATCAAACTCTTCATTCCGTTGACTGTTCCGCCGCCTTTCATAAAGTCGTCGACGACAAGAACTCTTGAACCACGTTTCAAACTTCTTTTTGAAAGTTCCATTTTTTCAATTCGCTCAGATGAGCCTGAAACATAATTTACACTCACAGTCGAGCCCTCAGTGATTTTTGAATCACGTCGAACAATGACAAACGGAGCATTTAAATAATAAGAAACAGCTTGGGCAATTGGTACACCTTTTGTCGCAACTGTCATCACGGCATCAATTTTTTCACCTAAATATTTTGATGCGATGATTTTCCCAACTTGTCTTAATAACTCAGGTTCTCCTAATAAATCTGATAGATAAACATAGCCACCTGGCAACAAGCGATCTTGTTCTGATAAACGTTCGGCTAAAGATTCAATATATTTTTTTGCTTCTTCGTAAGGAATCTCGGGAATAAACAAGACACCACCCGCCGCACCAGGAATTGTCTCTAGTGTGCCGTAACCTCTTTCTTTAAATGTTTTCTTGATAATCGCTAAGTCCTCACTGATGGAAGATTTAGCAGATTCATAACGTTCGGCAAAACTTGTTAACGAAATCAATTCGTGTGGATGATCTAATAAGTATTGAGTCATATCAACAAGACGCTCACTGCGACGTACTTTCACATATTCCAGCTCCCTTTTTTAAAATTGTCGTTTTTCATTATATAAGTTTTTTTTCAAAAATTCGAGCATTTTATAAAAAAATAAGAAAATAGTTCGGTATTTCTGATTTATAAAAAAAGAAACGGTGGAAATATTTCGTTTCCGCCGTTTCTTTCAACACATTTTATGCTCGATTTTTTCGTTTTAACCCAATTGATAGTCGTTTCACTATATTAACGATTAAGAATAATGCAATAAAGACTAACGTGATTGTTGCTCCCGGCGGTGTGTCCAAGTAAAAGGAACTACCTAATCCAGAAAGCATCCCGACAAAGCCAACAAAAATACTAATTGCAATCACGACGTTGAAGCTCCGACCTAAGCGCATGCCGATTGCTGCTGGTAACACCATGATTGCAGAAATCAACAATGCCCCTGCAATTGGAATCATTACCGCAATCGCAATACCTGTGATCACGTTAAACATCATCGACATCGCATGGATAGGCAATCCGTCAACATGCGCCACATCTTCATCGAAAGTTAGGACATACATTGGACGTTTGAATAAAACAAATAAGATACCAATGACTACAAATAAAATACCTAAAAAAATGACTTGATCCCACGTGATGGTCACAATTGATCCAAATAAATAAGATTGAATGCTCGTTGCAGAATTCCCACCACTCAAATTCATCAAGACTAACGCTAACGCTAGTCCTCCGGCCATTAAAATTGCAATCGAAATCTCAGAGTACGTCCGATAAATCGTACGTAGATATTCTAAAACGATTGCTGCTAAGACCACAACAATCATTGTGGTAACTGTTGGGTTCAAATTGAGAAAGAACCCCAACGCCACACCTGCTAACGAAACATGAGAAAGTGTATCAGCCATCAACGACTGTCTTCTAATTACTAAGAAAACGCCCAGCATTGGGGCAATTCCCGCAATAAAAATCGCAGCAAGAAATGCTCTTCTCATGAATTCATATGAAAGCAACGCCATTGAGAATCCTCCTTCCTTACCAAACGAATTTGTCGATCTGCATACTGCTTGATGTCCTCATGATCGTGAGTAATCATCAAAACTGATTTTCCATGCACATGCGCACTATGTCGCAACAAACGATAAAATTCATTTCTAGATTCTTCATCCATCCCTGTCGTTGGTTCATCTAAAATAAATAAATCTGGATCAGTTGCAAACAAACGTGCCAAACTAATTCGTTGTTTTTGTCCGCCTGACAGCTCACCAATTCGACGATGCCGCATATCCCACATTCCAACAGACTCCAAGGCAAGCTTCACGTATTCGTGATCCTTTTTAGTCAGACGTTTGAACCACTTACCTCTAGGAAACCGTCCTGAACGAACTAATTCAATTACTGTGCTTGGAAATCCCGCGTTAAATGATGCTACTTGTTGGGGAATGTAGCCAATCTTCAATTTTTTTCCTTCTTGATTTTCCGTAGCAATCGTGACAGTTCCTTTAGTGGGCTTTAATAATCCCAAAGTTGCTTTAATCAACGTTGACTTTGCTGCTCCATTTTCTCCAGTTAAAATGACAAACTCCCCAGCATCAACATGATAAGATACATCTTCTAATACTGGTTCTTCTTCATAATAAAAGGTCAAATCAGATACTTCGATATAATGCATCACAAGACCTCC
Source organism: Enterococcus sp. C50 (assembly GCF_040887505.1). Taxonomy (NCBI): domain Bacteria; kingdom Bacillati; phylum Bacillota; class Bacilli; order Lactobacillales; family Enterococcaceae; genus Enterococcus; species Enterococcus sp. C50. Next base: position 46,225 of record NZ_JBFOFW010000006.1, read on the forward strand.
TTCTAAACTTACTCGATAACTTACTTAATGCTTTCTTTCAATGCCGCTAAATTTTCTTCCATTACAGAAATATAATTCTCACCAGCAGCCATTTGTTTTTCCGTTAAGCTTTCCAGTGGATTTAGCACTTCAAGCTTCACGCCTGTTTCAGCAGCTAGCGTCTCAGCCACTTTCGAAGAAGCATTTTCTTCAAAATAAATGACTTTTGTCTGATTTTCCTCAACAAATGATTTCAGTTCTGCCAAGCGACTTGGTGTCGGCTCTTGATCTGGTGAAATACCTGAAATTGATTTTTGCGTTAAGTTATATTGATTAGCTAAATAAGCAAATGCAGCATGTTGCGTAACAAATGTCCGATTTTTTGCATCTTTTAATTCTGTTGCGTATTTTTGATTTAACTCTTCTAACTTTTTGATATAAGCTTCCGCGTTTTTATCAAATGTCGCTTTCTTTTCAGGATATTTATCTCCCAATTCTTTCGCAATGGTTTGAACTTCTTGAATTGCTAATACTGGGTCTAACCATACATGAGGATCATATTCGTGCTCATGTCCGTCATGGCTCTCTTCATGCTCATCTTCAGCTTCGTGATCATGGTCTTCCGTTCCTTCTAAGCGTTCAATTCCCTTAGCTGCCTCAATCATCAATGTTTTTTCTTGATCAACTGATTTCTTTATTGAATCAACAAAAATTTCCATGTCTGAACTATTATACACGAAAACATCTGCATCTGAAATTTTTGCCATCTCTTTTGCACTTGGTTCAAAATCATGGGGTTCTGTTCCTGCAGGTATCAGTAACTCAACTTTGCCTTCGTCACCAACAACTTCCTTCGTAAAATCATACATTGGATAAAAAGAAGTAATAATGGTTAATTCGTCTGTCTTTGACTCACTTTTCTTTTCAGTTTGTCCACAAGCAGCAAATAACAACATTCCTGCAACAGCTATCGTTGCCCATACATATTTTTTAATCATTGTTTACCCCTTTCTAAAATAGCAAATCGGAATTTTACGATTTGTCAACGTGGACTAATGTATCAAAATAAAAAATCGCAGTCAATAGGATTCGGAAAATTTCTGATTTACAACGCATATTTAGAAGTAAACCGTAAAACACTTGAATACTTTTTCATAGAATAGGCTTTCTTTTCAGCAACTAGACCATCATTCTATTCTCAGATAAAATGGCGTAAACTTTACGAAAGGGGTGATCCCATGAATTGTTACAATTGGATAAAGGTCATGCTTCCACCATTTCCCTGGAATAAAAAAAAGCACATAAGTTTAGCCGCAAAAGAAAACTAAACTTATATGCTTTTTAATTGCTTCTCAGTTATTAAATCGACTACAAAAATCTTTTCCGAAATTCACTTAAGCTTTAACGCAATGTGCGTACAAGATAAACTTCATCACAAAACCCTTTTAATCCATTATATACTCGTTGTGCTCTCGAATAGTGTTGGCACAAACCAAAAACTGTTGGTCCACTACCGCTCATCAAAGCCACGTCCGCTCCATATTTAATCATTCGTTCTTTGATCTGATGAATGACAGGATGCCTTTTCCCAGTCACATCTTCTAAACTGTTTCCCATTTTTTGAATCATTTGTTGATAGTCTTGTTGTTGGATTGCTTCCACCAATCCAGCGACGTCCTGATGCTGAATGGATTGCGTGTCAAGATCTCTAAACACTGTTCGTGTAGAAACACTCATTCTTGGTTTGACTAGAATAACCCAACACTGTGGCATAGATGGAATAAGTTTTACTTCCTCACCCTTACCACCAATAAATGCCGTATTCCCATATACACAGTAAGGAACATCTGTACCAACTTCTAAGCCGATTGCTGCTAATTCTTCTAAGGAACAGCCCAAATCCCATAATTGATTGATTCCGCGCAAGGCTGCGGCACAATCAGTACTGCCTCCACCTAGGCCAGCAGCCACTGGGATATTTTTTTGAACAACGATTTTAACGCCTTTTTTGATATTAAATTTATTTTTCAGTAATACGGCTGCTTGATAGACATTATTTCGTTGATCTACAGGCAAGAAAGCTTTATTTGTTTCCACCACGATTTGATCTTCAGGTAATTCTTCAAAAATCAAATGATCTGCTAAGTCCACACTCGACATAACCATCTCAAGTTCATGGTACCCATCTGGCCGTTTATATAATACATCCAATCCTAAATTTATTTTGGCTGGTGCTTTTTCAATTAGTTCCATACCTCTCACCCATTCGAAAAGTCTAAGTCGAAAGTATTCTATCATAGGGGAAAATAAAAGTATAGCTAACTTCCGCCTTAAATTCCTATTTCAACTGAAGCAAAAAGAAAAAAAGAGGATAAGACGTTATTCATTCTTATCCTCTCAATCTTTCAAATCGATTTTTATTCTCATTACCTATTTATAGTTCAGTCAAAACTTCTTGAGCTAAGCTTGGATTTTTCCCTTTCCCGCGACCAATCAGAATAAATAATTGAAGAGTTGCGAATACAAAATTGCTACCTTTCATATAAGCAAAGTAACGTCCTTCCCAACGACTGACATACCTTGATTTTCTTTCATAAGTCGTTTGGAAAGCATAGAAAAAGTTTCCATAATTATAAACGATGTTCATCATTTTTTCTTGAATAAATGAAAAATCTGTTTCTCCAACGTTCGCCAAAGGTGCTAGACCAAGATTTGCTTCCAAGTAACCTTGTTTTTGATACACAACAAACAAATTTGCTAACAGGTAGTCACTCAATGCGACAGGTTCTCCCGGCAACACTCGCAACAAATCATATCCTGCTTGTGTTTGTGTCATCGGTTGTGCCGTCACAAAACCAACTACTTGTTGGTCTTTTCGAACAACACCCACGCCACTGGTCTTCACGTACTCTTTGTCAAATCGGCCAACAGAAAAATGTTTCTCTGTTTCGCCGTTCAACCAAGCATGTGACACCTCTCCCAGTGTTGCAAGCAGTTCCTCAGGAATTTCATCATACCAAGTAAAATGATAACCTTCATTTGTTAATCGTTGATATTCTAATTGTTGATTCAGCCAAGGAACATCTGCAATCGTTAAGTCAGCAATCCCTGCTTCCCCTACTTTAACAAAACGAAACCCAACTTCATGCAGCATCACAACATATTTTTCTGACACCTTATAAAAAGCCAGCTGATAACCTAAACAATCAGCTTTTTTCAGAAAGCTTTTGGTTGCCGTTCGCCACATAGCTGGATTACCAATTGGATCTCCAAGCACAAAGCATTTATTTCCCTTCACCTGATAGCCAAAAACTACTTGATCTTTGCTACCTTCTTGATAATAAAAATATTTATATCCCGACAATTGCAAATAATGACTAGAAGCTGTTCCACCATATTGATCAATCAGCTGATCCAATCGCTCTGCCTCTAGCTCCGTTCCAAGCTCCTCCGTTGCCGTAGATAAATACTGATATAACGCCACCAGCGCTAACAACGAAATACCTAAACCAACCAGTCCAGAAAACCAGACCTCATCTGAAGGAAACAGAATAAAATTGTTCGCAGTCATTCGTCCTACCCAAAATTGATCACTATGATAACCTGCAATTGCATAAACAACAAACAAGAACCCGAATAAGCAAGCATCAAAAGCGATTGCTCCCCAAGAATAGACAAATTTTTTGCGATAAAACTCCTTGCGTGCCAGCCAAACTGCTAACAAAATAAGGACATAAACTAAAATCAATTCCCACGACAACGTTCGAGTAATCGTATTTAAAATACCAAAAATCAACAAGGTGATTGTTGGCAAATACGCTTTTTTCACCTTCATCGCTAAACCACGAGCCAAGCCTAACAGTAAAAATCCGACAAGTAGGTTGAGTGTCTGATCTAAGAAATTAAATGAAAAAGGCAACAAAATTTGAAATAGGCGACTAATCGCAGATAAATTTGTAATTGTTGATAGTAAAACCATCATGATACCCGCAAAATAAACAGCACTAACTAAAATGATATGTGCCACTTTTTGGAAAAACAACCGTGGGATATTATCAAGAAACCTGTTCACTTTCACACCAGTATGCGTGATAAACAAAAGAATACCTGTTAAAAATGGCACTACATAATAAAATAGGCGATAATACAATAACCAAACAACTGCTACATTTTGACGAACAGCTAACTGACTCATACCAAGAATCATCAACACGTCAAACGTTCCCATGCCACCCGGAACCATCGTTAACATACCTATCAGCGTTGCCACAATAAACATGGGATAAATCGAATGAAGGGATACGTTGATTCCCATCAGCTTGCCGATTAATAGAAATACGGTTAGCGCACCTGTCCACTGACCAAACGAGGCAAAAAACAAACCCACCAAGCCTTTTGGATAAAATTCTGAAAACAAGGTCCTTCTTTTAAGATACGCAAAAAAGAAAATGACCGGTGCAACAAAACTTCCACCTAGTAACCAAATCCAATAACTTCGAAAAATACTCTCTGTTTGAATGAAAAAGACATCCACAAAAGTGAACAGCGACCACACAGATAAACCTGTTATCATAAAGACTGCTACTTTTGAAACAGTTGCCAGTACCTTTTTTCGATCCGCCTGCTTACCATAAAAATTAGCGCGCAAGCTTGCACCCACGACACCACCAAATCCTGCCAAATTGTTGATTGTATTCGTAATCCAAGCCGCTAGAAAAAATTCTTGCCTTGGCATCTTAGGCTTTCCTTGCTTTTCCAATACTCTAAGTGTCACCCAATCATATAAAAGCATTGGTAACACACCCAGTAATCCAAGCAACGTCATTAAAACAATTGTTAGGTGATTCTGCTTATCCATTGTTTCCAAAATATCTTGCCAACTCATACCATTTGCGATATTAGCAACCTGATTCGCGACAAAGACTAATACTGAACCAAAAAAAATCAATTTTAAAATCAGACTATGACTTTTCATCCATTGAAGAATCAATTGTATTTTATTTTTCACATTTTTACCTTCCAAACTCATGTACTTTCATTTCATAACACTAATGTTAGCTTATTTAATTATAATTTTCCACTTTTGCTTAGCACGTTGCTTGCGATTCCTAACAAACAAAGCTATTCTAAAATCAAAAGGGAGGAAATAAAATGAACATTGGATTTATTGGAACAGGAAATATGGCACAAGCAATTATTCGTGGGCTACTTGAAAAAGAAACTTTTTCAAAAGATGAAATTTTTGTTTCGAGTGGCCATTTTGAAAACGCACAAGCCTTTGCCAAGCAAACAGGAGTCACTGCTTGTCAAACAAACCAAGAAGTCGCTGAACAAGTAGACATTCTTCTACTCGCAGTAAAACCTAAAATTATTTCAACCGTACTTCATGAACTACAAGACTATAGTCAAAAAATTCTTTTTATTTCTATTGCATCTGGCACAACTTTAAATGATCTTGAAACAGCCTTAAATAGCTCGCAAGCTGCGATAATCCGCGTCATGCCAAATGTCAATGTCAGCGTTGGTGCCGGAGTTTCTGCCATTTGTAAAAATTCTGTTGCTACCGAAGAACAATTCGCACACGCAACACGAATCTTTGAAGCAATCGGGAGCGTCTATCCTTTAGCCGAAGCAGATTTTAGTGCTTTTATTGGCTTGGCTGGAAGTTCTCCTGCGTTTGTTTACATGCTCATTGACGCTATGGGAAGAGCCGGGGTGTTCAATGGCTTACCCAAAAAATTAGCCACTGAAATCTCTGCCAAAGCAATTTTAGGTTCGTGCGAAAAATTCCTTGAGAGCAATGAAAATCCTTGGGAATTAGTTGACCAAGTTTCCTCTCCAGGAGGAACAACAGTTGCCGGGGTCGTTGCACTTGAAGAAGCTGGGTTTATTCCAGCAATCATCAAGGGAATCAATACTACCATTGAAAAAGATCAAGAAATGCTTGCACAAAAAAATCAACAATAATAAAAAAACGACCAATGACTAAAATAGTCATTGGTCGTTTTTTTATTTAGCGTAATCTGTTGCTCGTGTTTCGCGAATAACAGTTACTTTAATGTGTCCAGGATAATCTAATTCTTCTTCAATTCGCTTACGAATATCTCTAACCAAACGAACTGCTTCTAAGTCAGAAATTTCTTCAGGTTTTACCATTACACGTACTTCACGTCCTGCTTGTACAGCAAAACTTGAATCTACGCCGGCAAAACTATTAGAAATATTTTCTAAGTTTTGAAGACGACGAATATAGTTTTCTAAAGATTCGCTTCGTGCACCAGGTCGAGCAGCTGATAAAGCATCGGCTGCAGCAACAAGTACTGAAATAACCGATGTCGCTTCCACATCACCATGGTGAGAAGCAATCGCATTGATAACCACTGGATTTTCTTTGTATTTGGCAGCTAATTCTGCACCAATCTCAACATGAGAACCTTCAATTTCATGGTCAAGTGCTTTCCCAATATCATGTAGCAAGCCTGCTCGTTTAGCTAATTGGATATCTTCGCCTAATTCTGCAGCTAAAATTCCAGATAGTTTAGCAACTTCCACTGAATGTTTCAACACATTTTGACCATAACTTGTTCTAAAGCGTAATCGTCCCAAAATCTTAATTAAATCTGGATGGAGTGTATGCGCACCAACTTCAAACGCAGCCTCTTCTCCATATTCGCGAATACGTTCATCCATTTCTTTACGTGATTTTTCAACCATTTCTTCAATACGAGCTGGATGGATACGCCCATCTTGAATTAATTTTTCCAACGTCATTCTTGCGATTTCTCTCCGAATTGGATCAAAACCAGAAAGAACAACTGCTTCAGGAGTGTCATCGATAATCAAATCAATTCCTGTTAGTGTTTCTAATGTGCGAATGTTACGACCTTCTCTACCAATAATGCGACCTTTCATCTCATCATTTGGCAAAGTAACAACTGATACTGTGGTTTCAGAAACTTGATCTGCCGCACAACGTTGAATAGCTAATGAAAGCAAGTTCTTCGCTTTACGATCAGCCTCTTCTTTTGCACGCTGTTCAGATTCTTTCACCATAACAGTTAACTCATGATTCAACTCTTCCTCGGTTGACTTCATGATAACATCCTTTGCATCTTCTTTAGATAAACCAGCAATTTTCTCTAACTCTTTTTGTTGATCTTCAATCAATTTTTCAACGTCTTGTTCTCGCTCTTCAATTAATTGCTGTTTTGAACTAAGTATTTCTTCTTTGCTTTCAAGTGAGTTCTCACGTTTTTCCAATGAGTCATCTTTACGATTCAATGTTTGTTCACGTTGAATCAATCGATTTTCTTGAGATTTTAATTCTAATTTGCTTTCTCTCAGCTCACTTTCAACTTCAGAACGATATTTCTGATTTTCTTCCTTAGCTTCCAACAATGCTTCTTTTTTTAGAGTCTCTGCTTCTTTCTTTGCACTGTCGATAATACCCACAGCTGATGTTTTTGCACCAGCTATCTCTTTTTCGTGACGTGACTTCGCAACGACCAACCCTAAACCAAGACCGACAATTAAACCGATGATAGCGAGGAGAATGTTGAATACCATAAAATCCACCTCCATACTATCTTTTTCATTTTATCAATCACGTAGTTTTTCTGATAAACTATTTTAATCTTATCAATATGCCTACTTGCATATGTGCACAAAAAGTACACAAGTTTATTCTAATGTTTGTACCCCTTAGTGTCAACTTTAAATAAACAAAGAAACTGCTTTCTAAATTTATATTAAACGGTGGTTTTTTATCATTACCGACAGAAAGAGGTCTTGATAGCACTTGGTTTATTCGCTAGACTTAATCCTTTTTTCTTTTCACAGATAAAAGTCAAGTTTTCGATTATTTCCGTTGAACTAGATAACCGCAACTGTTATATCCGAATGCAAATTGTCCTATAAATATAAATTAACGATTACAAATGTTCTTTTATTTTTGAGAAAACCTCTTACTCTTGATGAAGACTCTAACTTCTAGTTTCACCCTCGACAAAAAAGGTCGAGACAGTTTGTCCCGACCTTTGAAAGTCAAATTCATTATTCTTCTGTTAAAGGTAATTCTTCCTGTTCAGGTTTTTCCTCTGTTTCAATACCTTCACCAATTCCATAAGCTTCGCGAACCAAGCCAGAAATTTCATTCATCATTTCTGGGTGAGTAGACATATAAATTTTTGCATTTTCGCGTCCTTGGCCGATACGATCTTCTTTATATGAATACCAAGCGCCACTTTTATCAACGATATCTTTTTCTACCGCCATATCAAGTAGTTCTCCCTCTTGTGAGATTCCTAGTCCATACATTACATCAACTTCTGCTACTTTAAATGGTGGTGCAACTTTGTTTTTAACTACCTTAATTTTCGTACGGTTTCCGACAATATCTGTCCCTTGTTTCAATTGTTCTGCACGACGTACTTCTAAACGAATCGTTGCATAGAACTTCAATGCACGTCCCCCAGGTGTTACTTCTGGGTTACCAAACATTACGCCTACTTTTTCACGAATTTGGTTGATAAAAATCGCAATTGTTTTTGTTTTATTAATTGAACCTGACAATTTACGCAAAGCTTGGGACATCAAACGAGCCTGTAATCCAACGTGAGCGTCACCCATTTCACCATCAATTTCTGCTCGTGGAACTAACGCTGCTACTGAATCGACAACAACGATATCTACTGCACCACTTGAAACCAATGCATCAGCAATCTCTAATCCTTGTTCACCTGTATCTGGTTGTGATAACAACAATTCATCGATATTAACGCCTAATTTTTGGGCATATTGAGGATCCAATGCGTGTTCAGCATCAATAAAGGCTGCTGTCCCACCATTTTTTTGTACTTCGGCAATTGCATGAAGTGCAACCGTTGTTTTACCAGAACTTTCTGGCCCGTAAACTTCGATGATTCTTCCTCGTGGATAACCACCTACTCCCAATGCTACATCTAAAGCAAGTGAACCACTTGGAATTGTTGAGATTTGTTGGTCGATTTTCTCGCCCAATTTCATAATAGAACCTTTACCATAACTTTTTTCAATTTTCTTTAACGCAGCATCTAAGGCCGCTTTACGATCATCTGCCAATACGATAATCCTCCTTATATTCACATTAACAACGTCATTTCAATACAATTATCATAGCGGTTTTAGAATTAAAAAGCAAGAAAAACCGAACAAATATTCGCATTTTATTTTTTTCTTAAAATCCGCTTACGTAACATATTCAGACCTTCCATTACCGAGTTGCGACGAATTGCTTCACGTCCGCGCGTAAATTGAAACTTAGTTGCACTTACTTCCTCAGCTGAAGCTACAGCAATCCAAACTGTTCCGACGGATTGGTTTTCAAGCATACCTGGTCCTGCAACGCCTGTAAACGATACCGCATAGTCCGTTTTCGCTAACTTTCTTGCTTGCTCAGCCATTTTTTCGGCACACTCTTGACTCACAGTTCCATATTTTTCCAGAAATTGCGGATCGATGTTTAAAAAATCGGCTTTTGTTTCTTCTGAGTATGTCACGAATCCTCCAGGAAAAACTTCAGAAACACCGGAAAGTTTTCCTAATGTTGCTTGAAACTCTCCTGCAGTTAAACTTTCAGCAGCAGTTACTGTTTTCCCTCTTTCTTTTAGCAAATCGACTACAACTTTTTCTAACGAATTATCATCTCCATAGCCATAAAAATATTTGCCCACCCGTTCCTGAATTTTTTCTTCCAGTGCAAGCAATGCTTGATTACCGGCATGAATATCATTGGTTTTAACCGTTAAACGTAAGGTAACTTCATTGGGTTTCGCATAGGGTGCAATCGTCGGATTGATTTGTGTTGAGATTAGTTCGGCTAGTTCTGTAACTAATCGTGATTCACCAATGCCATAAAAACGTAAGACGCGTGAAATTAATTTTTCTTTTGAAGGAAATTTTTCGATCAATAATGGACGCACTTGCTCAATGAACATTGGTTTCAGTTCACTTGGTGGCCCAGGGAGTAAGATATACGCATGAGATTCTTCTTGGATAAATGTCCCAACAGCTAGCCCTGTACGATTTGGTAAAACAATACCTCCTTCAATAGTTTGTGACTGTTGTAAATTATTCGCAGTCATTTTACGCTTGGTTGTTTCAAAAAACTCTAATAATTTTTGATAGGCTTCTCTATCTTGAACCAACCCTTTCCCCAAATGGTCAGCGGTTACTTCTTTGGTTAAGTCATCCTCTGTAGGACCTAACCCACCACACAAAATAATTAACTCGCTTCGTGACTCTGCTAAGCCTATCAACTCATCTAGTCTTTGTTTGTTATCCCCAACAACTGTCTGATAGTAAACTTCAATACCAAGATCTGCTAACTGCTCAGCCAAAAAAGTTGCGTTTGTATTGACCACTTGACCAAGAAGTAGCTCTGTTCCTACTGCAATAATCTCTGCTTTCATAAATTTTCCTCTCCCTAATAATTAATACGCTATAACGAAAATATTTTTTTATTTAAAAAAGCTTGGGACAAAATTGTCACCAAGCTTTTATCGAAATTACATTGAGCCTTTAAACACAGCACTATTTTTGGCAAAGTAATCAACACCAGAATAGATTGTGAATACTAAACATGCATAAAGCATAATTTGATCTAATGGAAGACCAATCAAGTTAAATGGAATGTTATTGATAAGCAACAAAATGATTGCAACCATTTGAGTAGCAGTTTTCACTTTTCCAGGCCATGCAGCTGCCATTACTTCACCATGTTCAACTAATAATAGGCGTAAACCTGTTACCGCTAATTCTCGGCAAACAATAATCGCAACAACCCATGCTGGTGCTTTATCTTGACCAACTAACATAATAAATGCTGTCATAACTAACATTTTGTCTGCTAAAGGATCGGCAAATTTCCCGAAGTTTGTTACTAAACCTTGAGAACGAGCAATTTTCCCGTCAAGCCAGTCAGTAATACTTGCAATTGCAAAAATGATTGCTCCAACTATTTGTGTTACAGCAACAGTTGTTGTTCCCACCGTCAATTGTCCCCAATCCAAAGGTATTCCTACAACAAGGATAAAGATTGGAATCATACAAATTCTTAATACAGTTAATTTATTTGGTAAATTCACACTATTGCACTCCTTTCTTGTTCATTTTACGTGAGTCTCACTAAAGTTTCCACAGAAATAACTTACTTTTTTCACTCACGAAAAAAATTATTCATTTTACTATTGAAAAACTGCAATAAAAATCGAGTGGATTTTTATTGCAGTTTTGTTTGAATTATTCTGCGTATTGGATAGCAAGGTTAACGTTTTTGGGACTTAAATTATTTTCTCCAGCATTCACTGGAACATCTTCCCCATTTGCTTTAATTGAAATATTGCTTGCTGCACCAATTGTCACAACTGCATTAGGCACATTAGCAGCAATCTGTGTACTCTGTGATTCACCAGTTGCAAGTGTTCCTTGGTAAACATACGCACCATTAACCATCACACCTACCCACACACGATCTTTCGCTGTGAATTCCAGTGTTAAAGGCTCCGTTGCATCAATAATGTTCACATCAATTGCATTCGTTGTATCTGTACCAGCAGTAATCGTCATCTTCTTTTCTTCAGTCGTGGATTCAACTGTCGAAGATTGTGCTGACGTTGATTCACTTGATTGTGAGGATTGCTTTGTTTCCTCAATTGATCCATCGACTGTCATTGATGAGCTCGCTTCACTAATAATTGGTGCCGCTTGTCGATCTTGCCACGTCATATAACCAACAACAATCACGATTGCAACTGCAACCAATCCTAACAAAACAACAGGCAGACTTGTCCAAAATTTACTTGGTTTAAATTCTTCTTGGTGCATTGCTTTTCGTGAACCACTAACAGTTTCTGGCTCTGGTCTTTTAATTTCTGAGCCATCAGATAATTTTCTTTTTCCATCGAAAACATCCACAAGTTTATCGCCATCTTCTCCAACAGCTTGCGCATACTGACGAATAAATGCACGTACATAAAACTTACCAGGAAGTTGATCGAATTCGTCGTTATCGATTGCTTCAAGGTAACGTTTTTGAATTTTTGTAATTTGTTGTAATTCGTCTAAAGATATTTTTTTATTTAGACGAGCTTGCCGTAATTTTTCCCCAATGGTTTCAAAAGCCACTCGTTCATCTTCTCCAGTCTTTTTATTCTAGCCAACCACCCGTTACTGGTAGTGTAATTCCGGTGACATAGGCCGCTTCTTTTTGTAATAAAAATGTGACAGCAGCAGCAATTTCTTTTGGCTGAGCTAGTCTTCCTAGCGGGATTGCCTCTTTTAATTCCGTTAATTCTGTCTTAGACCAGTCCTGATTCATCGCTGTTGCGACAGCTCCTGGCGCTATGACATTGGCCGTTATTCCTAATGTTGCAACTTCTTTTGCATATGCTTTAACAAATGCTTGTTGGGCACCTTTAACAGCACTGTAAACTGTTTCCATACTGCTTCCTTGCATCCCGTAAACAGAACCAATAAACACAATTCTGCCATAATCAGACCGAGCAAGTTTTGTTTCTAGCCTTTGCAAAAGCAATAGCGGAGATTTCACATGAATTTGCCAAAGCTGGTCCATGTCTAATTCCGTATACTCCTTAAACAAAGCATATTTCGTAAATCCTGATGCAAAAATGACACTGTCAACTTGAAATAATCCTTGTGTAAATTTCGGTATTTCTTCCATGCTTAACATGTCTAAGGATACCATAAAAAAATCTTGCAGCGGATAACATTTTTGCAAGTCTAAAACGAAATTTAATACTTTTTTTTCATTGCGATGATAGTGACAATACAATGACCAGCCCTCTTGCGCCAACTGACGACAAATCGCTTCACCAATATCCCCACTAGCTCCCATAACTAACGCCGTTGGCATCTCACTCACCCTGTGGTTCCATATAAAACTCACTAAACGTCTCTGCCACTAAAAATGCCGAACCAACAGCTAATACATCAGCTAATTGGATTGATTCGATCACTTCTGGCAAATCAAATAAAGTATATGCACCATAAAGACTTTGGGTAAATTGGTTAGCAATATACTCAATGGAGTTAAGTGATTGGAAGTATTTCCCTAACATTTTTTTCTTCAATAATTCAAGATTTTTTTCATTTACTTCTGGATCTTTCTCAAAACCAAGAATGATTTTCCGTACTTGCTGCGCAGCAAGTTTTGGTTCATCCGTATCACCACTAAAATCAGCAAAATGAAATTCACGATCTAAACTAAATTCAAAACCAAAACTGTCATCAATGATTCCTTCATTGTAAAGTTTCAAATAGTTTTGGGAAGTATTTCCTAGCAGTAATTGGAATAAGAGATTCAATGCTGTTTTATAGCGCATCAATTGATAGCCATCTGCTGGCAACTCGTCAACACCTTTAATTCCCAATACGAATTTTTTACGTGTCACAGCTGCTCTCAGACGACTTTCCTCGATAATTTCATCATTATTTTCAGGGAAGTATCGCTTGATTTCTTGTGCTGGTGGAAATTCTTTACTCATTTGATTTTCTTTAATAACTTCCATTAGTTTCTCTGGATCTAAATTTCCAACTAAAAACAAAACCATATTACTTGGCTGATAAAACGTGTGATAACAAGTATACAAATCATCGGCAGTAATTTTGTCGATGCTATCAACCGTCCCTGCAATATCAATGTGTAAAGGATGGTTTGGATATAAGTTATTCAAAATACCAAAAAATAGACGCCAGTTAGGATCATCTTCATACATTTGAATTTCTTGTCCAATGATCCCTTTTTCTTTGTTGACTGTTTCCTCAGTAAAATAAGGTGCTTGTACAAAGTCCAATAGTGTCAATAAATTTTTTTCCACTTGATCCGTCGTTGAAAACAAATAACTTGTTTTGGTAAAACTAGTAAATGCATTTGCAGACGCACCTTGTTGTCCAAACAATTGGAAAACATCTCCGTCTTCTTTTTCAAATAATTTGTGTTCTAAGAAATGGGCAATTCCATCAGGTACCTTTATCTTTTCAGTTGCTCCATAAGGAATAAATTCATTATCGATTGAGCCATAATTGGTGCTAAATAAGCCATAAGTTTTGTGGTACTCATTTTTTGGCAACAAGTAAACGGTCAACCCATTTGGTAGCACTTCATGATAAAGCGTTTCGTTAATTTGTGAATACTCAGTTTTATTCATTCATGCTTCCTCCATCTAAAAAGAAAATTGCTTGAAGCTCTACTTGATCTGCAATTTTTTGAACATCTTTGATTGTGATACTTTCCAGTCGAGCTAGCCACTCGTCATCTGTTAATTTGGTTTCTGGTAGCCAGTTATCTAAATAAGTCGATTCAATCGCTGCTTGAGGTGCATCAAGTGATAGCAAGTATTGATTTTTCAACATTGCTTTTGTTTGAGCTAAATCAAGGTCAGTGATTTCTCCATTTCGTAAACTTTCTAATTGTTTATGAATCAAATGTAAAACTTTTTCGCGATTTTTCCCATCAATGCCTGTTTGAACAGTCATAAATCCACGGAACGTGTCCACACTGCTAGAAGCATAGTAAGCCAAGCTTTCTTTTTCGCGCACATTCATAAATAATTTTGAATGCGGAAACCCACCAAACAAACCATTGAACACCATTAATGAAAAACGCTCAGGTTGGTTGTAATAAACATTGGTTTGATAAGCTAAGTTTAACTTTGCTTGTACAACAGATTCATGCATTTGGCGTTCTTTGATTACATTTGATTGTGGTTGCGCATAAAAAATTTCTGGGTGTACAAATTCGCGGTCAGTAAATGGTAATGTTTGAATTGCTTCAGTAACTTCCGTCTCATTCACATCTCCAATTACAAAAATGTCGACTTGATCTTCCGCTAAGACTTTCTGGTAATACGTAGCAAGTGACTCTGCTGTAATTTCTTTTAAGTCTTTTACTGTTCCAAAACTAGGGATTCTTTGAGCATCTGTTTGCTCAAAGTAAAGACGTTGTAGTGCTAATGAAGCTAAGGTTTGCTTATCTTCGTCCAAACTTTCTAAATAAGTTTTCAAATTATTTTTTTCTAAATCAAACGTTTGATTATCGAACTGCCCCGCCACAATATTTGGTGCAAAGATAACCTCTTTCAAAAAGTCAACAACTTGGAGCAGAATCTTTGAGTCATTTACATAATCACCATTAACAAAACTGATGCCTGCGTTCAGCCAATGCAAATTTCCTTTTTTGCTTACATTCCAGCCAAAACTTGCACCATATAATTCAGCTAATTTCGCGCTAAGCTGTGTTTGATCTGGATAGTTTAAGCTATTTGTTTCTAACAAACTGCTCAGTAATGACCGTTGCGTAATGACTGCTCGATCAAGACGTGTTGTGAATCGAATAAAGATTCGAATCGTTTTATATTTTTTTGTTTGCAGGACATGTAAATTCACGCCCTCCGCCAATTTATTCGTCATAAGTCGTTGTGCTCCTTTTATCGTTACAGTTGTTTCTAGTATAGCATAGAAGGTTAATATTCAAGCATTTCGCGAACAAAAGCGTTTATTGTTTTTATATTTTTTTATTCTTAGATATACTAAGGGTAAGGAAAAAGAAAGTAGGGGTTTTATGATTAAAGAATTTAAAGAGTTTATTATGCGTGGCGACGTGCTCGACCTAGCTGTTGGGGTTGTTATTGGGAGTGCATTCACGGGAATCGTTAATCAAATCGTAGAAGGATTGATTACACCATTAATTGGTTGGATAGTTGCTCTTGTCACTGGTACTTCTGATTTGGACGGAGCATTGTCTGTATTAGATGTCACACCTGTCAAAGGCGTAACTTTTTCATTTGGTAATGTTGTTAGTGCTATTATTACATTTTTAATTACAGGTTTTGTTTTGTTCTTAGTGGTCAAAGCAGCCAACAGTGCAAAAGATTTACGTAAAACAGAAGAAGAGGTTCTTGATGAGCCAACTGCTGAACAATACTTAAGTGACATTCGTGATTTACTGGCACAACAAGTAGCTGAAGATAATGGTCGTTCAACACTTCAAGCAAAAGTAGAAGACGAATCAACCACAAAATAAAAAAACTTGAAACAACAAGATTTGTTGTTTCAAGTTTTTTTATTTTTTCATATCAATATGAGGAATGTCATCTTCCAAATAAACATCGGAAATGGCATTAAAACCAAATGATTCGTAAAACGAACGTAGATAATCTTGTGCACCAATAATAATTGGCGTATTTGGATACTTTTGTTCAATAACTTCCAACGTCCGTTGAACAATTTGCTTACCTAATCCCGATTGACGATGTTCCTTGGCTACCAAGACTCGACCAAAATGAACAGCATCTTCTTCTTTGTAAATTCGTGTGTAAGCTGCTACATTTCCTTGCTCATCTGTCAGAAACGTATGCAATGCCTCAGGATCGATTTCATCCACTTCTTGATATGGACAATTTTGTTCGACCACAAAAACGGCAATTCTTTCTTTTACTAGCATATAAAATTCTTTTGTCGTTAATTCATCAAATGTTTTCACTTGGTAATTCATTCAGTAGCCTCCTAACAAGTTTTCTTTTTATAGATTACTTGTTCAAAAATAAAAAAGCAAACGAACCACACAAGGCCCGTCAGCTTTTAAACTGCTTCTGTTAAAAATTCAATCTCTACTGTACGAGTTAATACATCAGAGTAGCTGTAAGACACTCGTTCAAAAGAGTTTTCTTCAGGATCTAAGTCAACGACAAATACTGAAGGATAGGTTTCTGTTAAAACGCCGCGGCGTTCTGTTTGACGCTTTCTTCCTGTCTGAGCAACCAACATGATTTGGCTGCCGATACGACCTTCTAAATCTTTCTTGATTGTAGCTAAAGTTGTTGGCATACAGTTCACCTCGTTATCGATTATAACAGATAGTCCAAAACTTTTCAAGTCTACCATATAAAAAAAAGAAATGCAATAAAAAAAAACAGTTGAAACAAGAATGTTAACTAGCATTCTTCACTGTACGCTTTCAAATGCTTCTTGATTTTCTGTTTTACACGACTGTATCCACTCATTACTTGCTGAATATCCATTGATAAATCTTTTGCGATGTAGGAAAAATCACTTCCTTGCATGTAATGATGAAAAATTTGCGCTTCTCTTTTTGAAAAATGGATTTCACATGTTTCAATTGCTTCATTCAACAGCAGTTGTTGGACTGCTACAGGTTCTTGAGTTGTCACTTCTGCTAAGAAATCTGGTCCTTCAGATTCCATTTTCTGTTCCATAGAAACTTCGTCTTTTTGATCTCTGCGTTTTAATGCGTTTTGTTTCCTTAATAACGAATAAATTTGGTTAGTAATAACGCTTTTGTAATAACTACCGAAACTAACTCCTTTGTTATTTTCATAGGTTTTTAATGCTTGATATAACGCAACACGTGCTTCTTGCTCCCAATCTTCATTCATAAAATTCCGCACATAATAACTATTTTTTAAGCGTAATAAAAGTGGATAATATTTCTGATAAAGGGTAGAAAATGCTTCTTCATCACCATTGCGTGCAGCACGTAATAACTCCTCAGGCATAAATAAATCCTCCATAATCTCTATTATGGAGGAATATTAGCATCAAAAATCGTGTTATTTAATCTGATAACGTGGTTATCTGTCCTTTTTCATTAAATCGTCTAACTTTTTAGACAATTTATGCAATTGTTCATCATTCCAAGGAGAATTACGTCGAAAATCAATAAAACGCATATTTATATTCTCTTGGGCTATTGTTTCTTCTGTTTTTTTGATTGTTTTATACAACTCATACGCAGAAGTTCGTAAGGCTCCTTGTGAAAACACTACCCATTGTTCAGCCAAATCACTTGTAGCAACTGTTACTTGTGTCAATCGATCATTCAACGTACCCGCTACTCGCTCAATATAACTATCTGCTGTTTCATCTTCTTTGGTGAATACAACTTCTAGCTGATATTTTTTATAGTTTTGTTGAATTCCAGGAACCAGCTGCGCATCGAAAACCACAATTACTTCAATTCCTTCAAATTTTGCATAATTAGACAACCGATGAAGCAAGGCTTCACGTGCATCAGCCATTTTGTCTTGCTTCTTTAACAAAACAAGCTCTGGCCAAGAACCAATCATATTGTAACCATCGACAATCAATAACTGTTTCTTCATCAGCTTACTCCCCCTGTCGTTGGGAAAACGCCTGATACATCAACAGACCTGCTGCAACACTTGCATTCAGGCTTTGAACATGCCCTACCATCGGGATTGTCAATAATTCATCCATTTCTTTTTTCAATCCTTGACTCATACCGCGCCCTTCATTACCAATTACTAATGCAATTGAACCTTTTGCATTCCAATTCTGAAAATTCGTTCCAGACATGTCTGTTCCAAAAATCCAAAAACCAGCTTCTTTTAGTTGCTGAGCTGCTTGAATCAAATTAGTTACTCTTGCTACCGGCACATGCTCAACTGCTCCAGTAGACGTTTTGGTAACGATTGGTGTGATTCCTACTGCGCGATGCTTAGGGATAATTACGCCGTCCACACCACTTGCATCAGCTGTTCGCAAAATCGAGCCAAAATTGTGAGGATCTTCTAGACTATCTAAAATCAAAAAGAAAGGATTTTCTTTTTTTGTTTTTGTTTGTTCAAGCAACTGTTCTAACGATAAGTATTCGTAAGGTGTGATAGCCAACACCACACCTTGGTGTACACCTCGATCACTTAATGTATCCAATTTTTGTTTAGGAACCCATTTCACGGGAACTGCTTGGTCACGAGCAATTATTTTTAACTCATCTACCTTCTCGCCATGAGCGTCTTCTTGGAGAAACAATTTATTTCCTCGTCCTTGTTGAAGTGCTTCCACAGCAGCATGATGACCAAAGACAAAATTATCTTCAATTGATTCGTCTTTTTCTTGCGTATGATTTGATTCTTGCTTTGTTCTTTTTTGAGATGTTTTTGATTGCTTGCTCCAGTCGTTAGTATGTCGTTTTTTATTTTTAAAATTATTTTTTCTATCCATTTTTTTCACCTATTTTCTGAATACACCATTCAATCAATTCTTCCATTCGTTCGGTTTGCTTTGTTAGATGTAAATACCCCATCAACGCTTCGAAGCCTGTAGCAATTCGATAAGTCGTGATGTCTGCATTTTTAGCACCTGTATGACTTTTGGCATTTCTACCGCGACGATAATAAATATCTTCTGTTTCTGTTAAAATATTTTCTTCTAACATTTTTTGAATCAAATAAGCTTGTGCTTTAGCAGATACATAATTTGTTGCCGTATGGTGTAATTTATTTGGTTTGGTTTGTCCTTGATCAATCAAGTAGTCTCGAATATAAATCTCATAAATTGCATCACCAACGTATGCAAGAGCTAAACCATTTAGCTGCGTGTAATCTCTCATACTTCTCTTCTCCAACGGGTTCCTTGCGGTGTATCTTCCAGGATGATCCCTTTTTCTTTAAATAAGTCCCGAATCTCATCACTACGCGCGAAATTTTTCGCTTGGCGTGCTTGGTTTCTTTCCTCAATCAATTGTTCAATGTCTTCATCTAGTAACGCTTCGGAAGTAAAGAAAATTCCAAAAATCGCTAACCATTGCGCATATAAAGTTATTGCTTGGTCTAAAACTGGTAGGGAAACTTGTTCTTGTTCCAAATAAGTATTTAACCATTTTGCAAGCTCATAAACAACTGTGATTCCATTTGCTGCGTTGAAATCATCATCCATTTCTTGAATGAAGCGCGTTTCTAACTCAGTTAATTCTGCCATTTTGTCACTATCATCTGTCAATGAACTAGCAGCACTATCTTTACGAAATTGAACGTTATCATACGTATTCTTTAAGCGTTGTAGATTTGTTGCCGCTTCCTTTATCGTTGCCTCACTATAACGAATTGGTCGGCGATATTGCGTTGTTGCCATGAAGAAACGTAAAACTTGTGGATCCACTGTTTGAATCATTTCATGGACAGTAATGAAATTACCAAGAGACTTACTCATTTTTTGATCTTCTTCGCCAATCGTTACATAACCATTGTGCATCCAATAATTTGCAAATTTTTGTCCCGTTTTGGCCTCACTTTGGGCAATTTCATTCTCATGATGAGGAAACTCTAAATCCTGTCCACCACCATGAATATCAATTGTTTCACCCAAGTGTTTTGTAGCCATAACAGAGCATTCAATATGCCAGCCTGGACGACCATTTCCCCATGGCGACTCCCAAAAAATTTCTCCCGGTTTGGCATTTTTCCATAAAGCAAAATCCAATGGATCTTCTTTCAGCTGTTGTTCTTCACCCGTTCGTTGACTCGCACCAATTTCAAGCTCATCAATTGACTGATCGCTCAACTGACCATAATCCTTGAAACGACGTGTCCGATAATAAACATCACCTTGCGCTTCATACGCATAGCCTTTTTCAATCAGTACTTGGATAAACGACAAAATGTCTGGCATATGATCCATTACTCTTGGATGTAAGGTTGCTGGTTCCACGTTTAACGCCTTAGTATCTTCCTCAAATGCTTGGATAAAACGATCCGCAACTTCTGGTGCTGTGATCCCTAAGTCTTTTGCTGCGCGGATGATTTTATCATCCACATCCGTAAAGTTCGAAACATATTTCACTTGATAGCCGCGATATTCAAAATAACGACGAATTGTATCAAATGCAATGGTACTCCGCGCATTTCCAATATGGATATAGTTATAAACGGTTGGCCCACAAACATACATTCCAACCTGACCTTCTACAATAGGAACAAATTTTTCTTTCTCTCGAGTAAGCGTATTATATATTTTTATCATTCTGTTCTCCTTATCTTTTCACCTTTAATCCGAACAACTTTTGCCGGAATACCAACTGCTGTAGCATCATCTGGTATATCATTAAGTACCACTGCTCCTGCTCCGACTTTTGCATGCCGCCCAATTGTCACTGGACCTAAAATCTGTACATTTGCAGAGAGCAACGCGCCCTGTTTAACTGTAGGATGTCGTTTACCTGTTTGTTTGCCTGTCCCGCCTAAAGTCACACCATGGAACAAGACCACATCATCTTCAATTTCTGCCGTTTCTCCAATCACTACGCCCATTCCATGATCAATAAAGACGCCTTTACCAATTTGTGCACCAGGATGTATTTCAATCCCAGTTAAAAAGCGCCAGAATTGGGCAATGATTTTAGCTAATAAATACAAACGATGCTGGTATAAGAAATGAGAAAGACGATGCCAAAGTAACGCATGGAATCCTGGATATGTTAGAACAATTTCTAAAGTCGAACGTACAGCAGGATCATTTTTTTTCGTAGCAGTAATTATTCGCGTAAACCAATTCATTCACCTTCACTCCTTTCCATAACAGATTTATGTAACCAAAACTATAAATAAAAAGCGTCTTTTAAATAAGTTTCCTTAAATAAAAGACGCTAATGGCGTGGTTCCACTTTTTTTCATAATCAAAACAGATTACCTCGAAGCAAAATAACGTCTGCTACCCGTTTTTAGCTACTTGTGTTCGCTAAAACCACTCCCAGAGGCATTTCAACACCTACTTTGTAACGACTTTCACCTTCCGTCGCCTCTCTAAAAACAAACTAGTTGTTTACTTCTTCTGTTCTTCGTGTTTATTTTATTACTTGGTTTAAATGAGCAAGTGCTTTTTCACGGCCTAATAATTCAACTGTGTCTGGTAATTCAGGACCATGCATTTGTCCTGAAACAGCAACACGAATTGGCATGAATAAGTTTTTGCCCTTAACACCAGTTTCTTTTTGTACAGCTTTGATAGCTGCTTTAACTGTTGGAGCATCAACAACTTCCATTTCTTCTAGCTGTGCTTTAAATGCTGTCAAAACAGCTGGAACTGTTTCACCAGCTAATACTTCTTTTGCCGCATCATTTAAAACTGGATGTTCATTAAAGAATAACTCTGACACTTCAACGATTTCCGCAGCATAGCTCATTTGTGGTTGATATAATTGAACAATTTTTTTCACCCATTCAATTGTTTTTTCATCAGGATTTTCTTCAACTCGGCCATCTGCGATCAAATATGGTAAACACATATCTGTTAATTCAGCTAAATCCATTTCTTTCATGTAATGGTTGTTTACCCATTGTAATTTTTTCGCATCAAATGCTGCAGGTGATTTGCTCAAACGTTCTGGATCAAACATTTTCACTAATTCTTCTTGACTGAAGACTTCTTCTTCGCCTACTGGTGACCAACCAAGCAATGCAATAAAGTTGAACATTGCATCAGGTAAATAACCTAATTCACGATATTGTTCGATAAATTGAAGGATTGATTCATCGCGTTTACTTAATTTTTTACCAGTTTCGCTGTTAATAATCAGTGTCATGTGACCAAATGTTGGTGGTGTCCAACCAAATGCTTCATAGATCATTAATTGTTTTGGTGTGTTTGCAATATGGTCATCTCCACGCAAAACATGAGTAATTTTCATCAAGTGATCATCCACTGCTACAGCAAAGTTATAGGTTGGCATGCCATCACGTTTTTGAATGACGAAGTCTCCGCCGATATTATCTGATTCAAATGAAATTTCACCTTTGACCATATCGTTGAACTTATATTCTGTGTTTCGTGGCACACGGAAACGAACAACTGACTCTAGCCCTTGAGCTTCTTTTTCAGCTTGTTCTTCTGGCGTTAAGTTTGCACATTTCCCACCATAGTGAGGCATTTCACCACGAGCGCGTTGTGCTTCACGTTCCGCTTCTAATTCTTCTTCTGTACAGTAACATTTGTAAGCTCGATTGCTTGCAAGTAATTGATCAATCAGTGGTTGATAAATTTCTTTACGTTCAGATTGACGATAAGGACCATATTCTCCAGGATTTTCAGGAGACTCGTCCCAATCCATTCCTAACCAAGCTAAATTTTCTAACTGACTTTTTTCTCCATCTTCAATGTTACGTTTTTGGTCAGTGTCTTCAATACGGATGATGAATTCTCCATCATTGTGGCGAGCAAATAAATAATTGAATAATGCAGTTCGTGCATTTCCAATATGTAAATGCCCTGTTGGACTTGGTGCATAGCGTACGCGTACTTTCGTCATTTTCTTCCTCTTCTTTCAAACTAGACTTATGTGACTAACAGCAAAAATCCGTCAGCTTTGACCTTAAAAACATTATTTATTTAAAGTCACTCAGCAAAATTTTACCTTTTCTAGTGCAAATAGTAAAGCCAACCGATTGAATTTCCTCATCAGTTGGCTCATTTTATTTATGAAATTAAGATTTTGTCTTCGTTTCAGAATTTTTTTTGTTATCAATACCCCGACCTGCATGCGCTGGTTTAGCAAAAATCATTCGACCAGCTGCTGTTTGCAACGCACTAGTTACGACAACTTCAAGATGCTCATTCATATAATGCTGGCCATCTTCAACGACAACCATTGTTCCATCATCTAAGTAAGCAACACCTTGCTGACGCTCTGTTCCGACTTTTACGACTAAAACATTCATTGTCTCACCAGGAATCACAACTGGCTTAACTGCATTTGCTAACGCATTGATGTTTAAGACTGGCACATTTTGAAACTCAGAGACCTTATTCAAGTTATAATCATTAGTAACAATCACGCCATCTAACAGTTTAGCTAATTTAATTAGTTTACTATCAACCTCACTGATTTCTTCAAAGTCTCCATCATACATTTCAACAGAGATACCTTCTTCTTTTTGTAAAGCATTTAAAATATCTAGCCCGCGGCGTCCACGAACTCGTTTTAAACTATCACCAGAATCTGCGATGTATTGCAATTCATATAAAACAAAATTTGGAATCATTAACGTTCCTTCTAAGAAACCTGTTTTAGCAATATCATAAATTCGCCCGTCAATGATAACACTCGTATCTAAAATTTTATATTTGTGGAAATTATCGCCTGATTTACGTTCTAATAACTGGCTTTCAAACTGATTTGGTAATTCTTGTTCCACTTTCTTGTTTCGTGGCGCAAAGATTTTCTTCCATTCATCAATTCGAGTTGTGCCCATTCTCATACCAAAATAACCTAAAAAGATCATCAATAGAATGGGTAAAACACTATTTACAAATGGAATTTCCATATTGTAAAGAGGAGTTGAAATAATTACCCCTAAAGTTAACCCAATAATTGTACCAATTGCTCCAAACAATAAATAAGTTAAACTAATCTCACTCAATTTTTCTTCTACTTGTTTCAGCACAGCAGCAATATGTTTTGCTAATAGCAGAGATAAAATAAAGAAAATAAGTGCACCTAACAGGCTATTAGTAAACGTATTGTTCAGCCAGCCATTGGTTTGTTGGCCGATTGCTTGCCAAGCAGCTGGTAAAAAAGAAATACCTAGACTTGCTCCCGCAATGATCATCAACAATGTAATGACGCGTTTTTGCATAGTTGTTCCTCCATTTCATTTTTTTATTTTTATGCTTGAAATACTTTTTTAAGCGTTTCGCTTAATGTTGCGACTCCAATAACTTCAATACCCACAGGAGCCTTCCACCCACCTAGATTATTTTTTGGCAAATAGACTTTCGTAAATCCTAATTTTTGAACCTCTTTGACACGTTGTTCAATATGACTCACACGTCGGATCTCACCAGTAAGCCCAATTTCGCCAATAAAACATTCCGTTGGTTGTGTTCCTTTTTCTTTATAACTTGATGCAATACTTACCGCAATCGCTAAATCAATTGCTGGTTCATTTAATTTTACTCCACCAGCCGCTTTTAAGTAAGCATCTTGATTTTGTAACAGCAATCCTGCTCGTTTTTCCAAAACTGCCATAATCAAAGAAACACGATTAAAATCTAGCCCTGTAGTCGTGCGTTTCGCATTTCCAAACATAGTTGGTGTAACTAAAGCTTGGATTTCCACTAAAATTGGACGAGTACCTTCCATTGCAACAACAATTGCTGAGCCAGTTGCGCCATCTAAACGTTCTTCCAAAAAGATTTGAGAAGGATTAGATACTTCTTCTAGTCCATGTTCACGCATTTCAAAAATACCAATCTCATTCGTTGAACCAAAACGATTTTTCACCGCACGTAAAATTCGGAAACTGTGATGCTTTTCTCCTTCAAAATACAAAACAGTATCCACCATATGCTCCAACATTCTTGGTCCCGCAATCGAGCCTTCTTTAGTAACATGTCCAACAATAAAAATAGCAATACCATTAGTCTTCGCAATTTTCAACAATTCAGCAGTTGTTTCCCTTACCTGGCTAACACTACCAGCCGCACTTGTAATATCTGGTTGAGTCATTGTTTGAATCGAGTCGATAATAACATAGTCTGGTTTCAGCTGTTCAATTGCATGACTAATTTCATTCATATCTGTTTCAGCATATAAATAAAATTCGGTATCGATGTTTCCTAATCGTTCCGCACGAAGCTTAATTTGTTCCGCACTTTCTTCACCAGAAACATATAAAACTTTTCCCCCAATAGCTGCTAATTGCTGAGATACCTGTAAAAGCAACGTTGACTTCCCAATCCCCGGATCTCCACCAATCAATACCATTGAGCCTGGAACTACCCCACCCCCAAGTACACGGTTTAACTCTGTTAACTTTGTTTGTACACGAGGCTCTTTTTTAGGGACTACTTCGTCGATTTTGGTAGGCTTTGCTCGTTCACCAGTTAAACTGGTGCGTACTCGACGATCACTTGTATCTTGTTCAATCTCTTCGACCATCGTATTCCATTTTCCACAATTTGGGCAACGTCCCAAAAATTTAGGCGACACATAACCACAATTTTGACAAACAAATTGTGTCTTTGATTTTTTTGCCATTGTCTCGCCTCCTTTAAATAGCTAATAAATTCTGGCCAATTTAGTTTTTATTCGAAGAACCAAACCCGCCTTCTCGACTTGTTGTTGTTTCATCTTGATCTGCCTTAAAAAACGGCAAGAAAATGCCTTGACCAATTCGTTCACCTTTTTTAATCATCACATCTTTAAAACCAAAATTAGTAAACTGGAACATAATGTGTCCCTCATTATCTGGATTATTGTAGTAATCACTATCAATGACCCCAACACCATTTGTTAAAACCAAAAACCGTTTTAAAGGATTACTTGAACGATTAGCTAATTGTAAAAATTCATCTTCTCCCATATAGGATTTGATACCTGTTGGCACCAAAGTAGGTTTTAATTGTTTTTCATCAATTGCTGTTGCTTCTTCTCCCATTGATTTTATCAATGTAGTAAGTCCATTTTTTATACCTGACTTCCAAATACTTGGAATAATAATATCTGCCGCAGCTTCAAAATCATATCCTGCAGCGTGGTGTGTTGCTCTTTTTGGTAAATTGATTTCTTGACTCGCATAGTTAGAAACAACTTCAAAACCTCTTTTTTTCACGAATCTTCCCCCTAGAATAAACTATGTTTTATTTTACCATATTCACACTACCAAAGGCCTTTCTTTGCAAAATCTTCAAGAAATTCTGTTATCCTGTAGAAAAGTTTTCAAAGATAGACCTTTTTTTCTTCTTAATTGAAAAAAACTTCTTCTTTTAAACATGACTTTAGACACTAAAACAAGTAGAATAGAAAAAAATTACATACAAAATTTATTCAAATAATTATTAGAGGTGTCTCATGCGCAAAGAACTAACTCAAGCAAAACGAATTATCATCAAGGTAGGAACAAGCACATTGATTTATCCGAATGGAAAAGTAAATCTCGCTGCGATTGATCAACTTGCTTTTGTTTTAACCGATTTACGCAATCGCGGAAAAGAAATCATTTTGGTTTCCTCTGGTGCTGTCGGGGTCGGAATGACAAAAATGAATCTGAATCAAAGACCACAAACGATTCCTGAACAACAAGCAATCGCCGCGATTGGTCAAGGTGAGTTGATAAATATTTATAATCAACGGTTTGCAACTTACGGTCAGCAAACTGCACAAGTTTTAGTAACACGTGACGTAATCGATTTTCCAGAAAGCAGAAAAAACGTAACCAATACTTTAGAGCAGCTTCTCGCTCTTGGTGCAATCCCCATTGTAAATGAAAACGACACCGTTGCAGTCGATGAGTTAGATCATTCGACAAAATTTGGAGACAATGACCAACTTTCTGCAATCGTAACTCAATTAGTTACGGCGGATTTATTGATTGTCTTATCTGATATTGATGGCTTTTATTCTGACAATCCCTCAACTAACGCTCAAGCTGAACTGTACTCATTGGTCACAGAAATCAATGACGATTTAATGGCAAAAGCTGGTGGTGCGGGAAGTACATTTGGAACAGGTGGTATGCACAGCAAATTACAAGCTGCAAAACGGATTTTTGATGCAAACCGCTCTATGGTCCTTGCAAACGGGAAAAATCCAGCAATCATTTTTGATATTTTAGCCGGTAAAGAAATCGGTACTTTTTTCAAGCACAACTAAAAGACCTTTCGATGAGAGAACTCGACCCACTTTTATAAAAACAAAGGAGGATTTATGATGATCGATTTAAGACAGCTCGGAGAAAATGCTAAAAGCAGTGCTACTACTTTAGCTTTAATGAGTACAACGGATAAAAATGACTTGTTACTTAAAATGGCGGATGCGATTGAAGAAAATCAAGTGGCTATTCTCGAAGCAAACAAAGAAGACTTGACTCATGCAACACAAAATAAAATTAGCGAGACGATGCAAGACCGATTAAGACTCACATCTGAACGAATTCATTCAATGGCAGAGGAAATGAGAAAGGTTGCCCAACTGGACGATCCAATCGGAAAAGTTGATCATATGTGGAAAAATGAGGATGGCTTGCTGATTGGAAAAAAACGCGTGCCTCTTGGTGTTATTGGAATTATTTATGAATCACGACCAAATGTCACAACAGATGCTGCCAGCTTAGCTTTCAAATCTGGAAATGCAGTTATCTTACGCGGTGGAAAAGAAGCCTTTGTGTCCAATCAAAAACTGGTAGAAATCCTACAACAAGTTTTGGTGGATAATGGACATTCTCCTTGCGCAATTCAATTTGTGACAGACACTTCTCACGAGGTTGCTGATCAACTGATGAAACTGACTGATTATTTAGATGTTTTAATTCCTCGTGGGGGAGCAAGTTTAATCCAACGAGTCAAAGCTCATGCAACTGTTCCAATTATCGAAACTGGTACAGGAAACAATCATATTTATATTGATAAAGACGCACAATTAGAAATGGCAAAAAAAATTATCGTCAATGCAAAAGCTTCTCGTCCTTCTGTTTGTAATGCTGCTGAAACGTTATTGATTCATGCAGAAGTCGCTCCTTTTTTCTTGCCAGTAATTGAAAAAGCATTAGTCGACAGTGGCGTTGTATTACGCGCAGATCAACGCTCCCTAGAATATTTAGAAACGGCATCTTTAGCAACAGACGAAGATTGGGATACAGAATATCTTGATTATGTTTTAGCAGTAAAAATCGTCGACTCAATCGACGAAGCCATCACCCATATCAACCGCCACAACACAAAACATTCGGAAGCAATCGTTACAGACAGCTATGCTGCTAGTCAAATGTTTTTAAATCAAGTAGATGCCGCAGCAGTCTATGTTAATGCATCTACACGATTTACTGATGGTGCTGTTTTTGGATTTGGTGCTGAGATTGGTATCTCCACGCAAAAATTACACGCAAGAGGACCAATGGGACTTAATGAACTAACTACAACAAAATATATCATTTATGGCGAAGGCCAAGTCCGTGAGTAACAGCTAATTTGTTTCACAAGAAACATTTGTTATCATATGTTGTTTCCTCTCACTATAAGTTATGCAAAAAAAGTTAAATTATTTTTTAATGATTCAACTAATAGAAAGGTATTCTCATGTTTGAAATTTTAACCGTCTTTTTAGTCTATTTATTTTCCCTAAACATTGCCGCTTTTTTTGGTGTAGCTTTACTAACACTTTTCTTTCAGATAAAAAAAAGAAGTCAAGGCATGCAGCGAGAAAAATGGACAAAGTATTTTGAAAAAATCGGCCCAAAAGGATTACTAATCCGGCTTTATGTAAGCTATATGTTAGCCTTGAGTTTATTAGCAGCGATTAATTACGTATCATTTTTTAATTATTCGCTACCATATACATTCACACTTTTAATTGCAGGTTTTTTCCATTTAACTTACAAATATCAATTGAATAAAGATCATTTGAAACACACATTTCATTAATTTAGGCAGTGTGTAGCTAATGAGCCACTCTTTAGAAATTAAACCTCCAACCTAATCTCTGAACGTTAGATTTTCATTACACTATTAATTTAAGGATTAAGCTGTTACCCCCTGTTCAATTTAAAAAAGCTGAACAAAATAATATTGAATTTGAACATAAAAAAAGCTAGTAGATTTTTGAATCTACTAGCTTTTTTCTTTCAGTAATAATAGTTGCTTCCAACATTTTATTTATTCATTACTTAAAAACAAAAATAATAATTGAGTTACTCAAAATAATATTTTTTAAATTAATCAATAACCTCACAAACATATTTTGTAATAGAATTATAGTTTTTATATGAACTACAGAATTTATGTGCTCCCCAGTTTAATAATTTAGTTGCTAGCCAACCACCTAGTACTCCCGCTGCCCAAATTATAATAGGAGCAACACGAGCGGTATTGTTTTTACTAAAATCCTTCATCAAGTCTTTTTGCTCCTCACTAGATAGAGAATTAAATTCAGTTGCTAATTTACTCGCTTCTGTAGAAGTAAGTTCAGTTGTATTTATTAACTTCTCTTCATCCATAAATAGTTTATTGGTATTTTTATCAAAGGTGATACTTTTAAGTAAAGAATTTGTTAATTCAACTTGTTCTTTACTGCTAACTTCAGAAGCATATACACTAGCTGTGGTAAATCCAATATTCAAAAGTAACGCCGATACGACTGCAATAATCATAATTTTTAAAATTGGCATTTTCTCAATGATTGATTTCATAAATAAATATCTCCCTTAAGTATAATTTTTAGTTTATTTTTATTTAAATCTGGATAACTATAAATCTTAATAATCTTATTTCTCTTGATATAAATTAATGTAGGAACTGTACTTATCTTCTCTTTTTTTATGAATTTTTTAAATTGCGGATTATTACTTTGTTTTTTTGTGTCTATGTAATAAATTTTTTGTCTATCTGATGAATTTACCTTTTTTACTTGTGAAACAAATTCACGACAAGTTGGACACGTCTCTCGACCTAAGTAAATAATACTATTCTTTTTTGTATTGCTAATCTCTGAAATAGATGTGATCGAAATAAAATCACTTGATTGATAACGATATTTCATTAAACTCAAAAAAGTTTCACCTTTATTTACAACTAAAAAACACAGAACAAACACAAAGCAAAAAATAAATAATTTTCTCCTGCTACTCCTTTTCATAATTATTTTCCTCCTATTCAAAATAGTAATACATAATTGAACTTAACGAATGTAATTTTCCTATTTGAAGAAAAAGTGAATATGTTCAAGTCTAAAAAAGTAAAACGTTCTTTACTTTTTGTCTAGTGGATGTTTTAATTTTTATAAGGAAACTGAGAGGAGAATTAATACATGGTATACCTACTATCTGTAATTTTAATAATCACTACTGCATTACTTATTGGTGCAACACTTTCTAAAATTGGTAAGAAAAAAGATGAACTAGGAAAGATGATATTAAAAAATGCTTTAAGTAAATCAATGCTCCTGACGCTCGGATTAATAATTATTTCTTTGATAGCAGATTTAATTGGGAATTTATTGAACATTTCATTTTTAACCTCTTATAATCAATTATGGTCAATCTTAGTTGTAATTTTAATTATAATTTTTATTAATTTAAAAGTGGAAAGCAGAAAGTATTTTGAAGATGAAAAATAATGTAAAGGAATTGCGGAAAGCTAAAAAAATGACACAATCCGAGTTAGCAAAAATGACAAACGTAACTCGACAAACTATTATCGCAATTGAAAATGATAAATATGACCCTAGTTTGAAATTAGCCTTTTCATTAGCTAAATCATTAAATACTAGCGTAGATGAACTATTTATTTTTTTCGTGGGAGACTAGCTATGTTAGTTGGGAAAGCATTAAAATTCATACGTACTAGAAAAGGAATTAGTCAAACAGAATTAGCAAATAATATAATCTCTTCTTCATTTCTTTCAAAGTTAGAAAATGAGCAGACAAATGTATCATTTGATTTAGTTCTAGCGCTTATTGACAAGATGGGAGTTAGTATTGAAGAATTTACAGAATTAGCAAAATTTTTAGATAGAGAATACACAAAAACCTCACTGATGTCCATTGTAGAAGAACTAAACTTATGTGTAAAAAATAATGGGGATATTCAACCCATTCAACAAAAATTGTTGTACCATGATTGCACTTTATCCAGAATAGCCTTTAGTATTTCTAACTTGATTAGCCTACCAGAAAAATCATTGATCACACAAAAAGAGATAGAATCTTTGATGTTTGAGTGGGAGTATATTGGTCATATTGAAGTCTTACTGATTAGCTTATACTATCCCTATTCAAGTGAATTGTTCAAAAAAAATATTTTTGATCGATTTTGTCATTTACATTTATCAACTCCGAAAACAAAAGAATTTTCTAAAGATCACTTCACTCTCCTATCAGTGAAAAATGCACTACTATAAAATCGTCTTCAACTAAAATAACCGCACAAAAATCAACTCATTGACCTAATTTCTGTGCGGTTATTTTTATTACTAAAAAGATAGATTAACCTAGAAAACTTCCATTAAATTTTTAAAAAGAGTAATCTGAAGAGAAAACTCCAAAAACGATAATTTTTTTAGATTACTATAGTCATCCCCACGCTATCCACTCCCTAATTTAATTAACTCCAATGATTTTCTGAATCTGTCTCAGAACTTCCTTCATTAATTGAAAAACCATCAAATGTCTCTCCGTCGTAATATCGAAGCAACTCATCAACAGATAAGTTCATCGTCTTTTCTTTTTCTTCTTCCAATTCTTCCAGCATCTCTGTACGATACGCTTGATAAATCGTTGCTAATTTTTGTTGCATGACTTTTCTAGACTCACCTTGTGCATTGATTGTCGGTAATTCTTTAAGATAGCTTCGATACACTGGTCGTCCATCAATCAATTCAATGGGTAATTCAACTAGCGTTAGCCCCACTTCACGAAAATCTTCTTCAAACATTTTTTCTTCACTCCTCGCTATTTCCCCACTAAACCTGATACATTAATAGATAACACTAATTTAGGAGGATAACTATGACTCCTATCTTATTTCTTTTATTGCTACCTGTTAGCTACTGGTTCAATAAGAGAAAAAATATTTACATTAGATTTAATTTCCATCTTATATTTTTATTTAACCTTTTAGAGTTGGCATTTGTTCTGCCTTTAATGAATTAGCGCATGTGGTTGCTATTATCTTCTCTCACTTCTCTTTTAAATACTATCCTCGCTAGCTTTTATCCTTTGATTTTAGCGGATATTATTCTTTTTTACTAGTGGCTCAAACGAGTTGGCTATAGTATTTGAGTAAGAATACTCAATTTGCGTAGCTGGATTTATTTAGGTATTGCTTCGTTATCTACTTTGATTCAAGGTACAGATCAGCGCAGCAAGAAAATAAAAAAAATCCTAGAAACTTTATAACGAAGCATCTAGAATCTTTTTTATTTTTATTTCTGATTTCCTTCTTCTGTTACAAAATATTGTCGATGATAAACAATAAATCCTAAACTTAACAAAACAATAATTGCTGCAAAATAAAACGAATATTTTTCATCAAAGATTTCTCCTATTTTCCCCGCAATGAATGGTGCCAAAGCTCCCCCAAAAAAGCGGACAAAACTATAACTAGAAGAAGCCACATTTCTCTCCAAACCTGGAATTTCCATCGCAATAGTTGTTAACAATGTATTGATGATTCCTTGGAAAAATCCTGCTAACACAATACTGATTGGTACAAGTATCGGAATTGATGTTCCCAAACCAAGTAGGATCAAACAAAATGTAAAGAAAACAAAAGCAGTCATGATTGTACGGTACGTTGTATACTTTCTTTCTAAAAATGGTGCTACAAAAATGGAAGAAATTGCCAACAACACACCCCAACCAAAAAAGACAAATCCCACTTGCATCTCAGTATAACCAGTTAACAGAAAGGGCGCATATGCCAGCAAAGTAAAAAAGCCAAAATTGTATAGTAATGCAATTAAACCAACTGAACGTAATTTATGATTAGCTAAAGCTTTCACTCCTTCTAAAAATTGAACCTTACGTTTCGGTTTTTCAATTTCAGGCAATAAAATAGCCAATGCAACAAAAGCACACAACATTAAAAAGGCGACACCAAAGAATGGGTATCTCCATGATCCACTTCCTAGTACGCCACCTAACAACGGACCAATTGCCATTCCACAGCCAATTGCAGCTTCATACATCATGATTGCTTTCTCTGTGTTTCCTACCAAAATACTAACAATTGTTGCTAACGCTGTTGAAACAAACAGTGCATTACCGATCCCCCAACCAGCACGCAAGCCAATCAATAAACCAATATTATTTGATAATCCACCTAGTCCGGAAAATAACACAATAATCAACAAGCCCATCATCAATGTTTTTTTCAAACCAATTCTGCTAGATAAAAATCCCGTAAATAACATGACTACACCTGTTACTAACATATAACTCGTAAATAAAAGCGTGGTTTCTGCAGGCGTCGCATTTAATTGTAAAGCAATTGTTTTTAAAATGGGATCAACTAATCCTACTCCCATAAAAGCAATCATACAGGTTGCAGCCACAACCAATGCTGAATTTTTCTCGGAAGTTTGTTCTTCCAGTTCAATTTTATTCTCCAAATTTATCATTCCCCTCTACCTAGCATCATACATGACTCAAATTACATGTCAATATGCACATGTAATTTGAGTATATTTTTTATGATATAATAAAAAAAAACGGAGAAAGGAGTATTACTCAGTGAATACTTTATCTTATATTCTATTGTGTGTTCTTTTAACAAAGCCACGATCTGGCTATGAGTTAAAACAATTGATTAATATTTTCTGGGAGGCACACCATAGTCAAATTTACACAACTTTAGCGAAACTCGAGCAACAAGATTACTTGTCTATCTTAGATAACGAGCAACATTCACAGAAAAAAATTTATGAGCTAACGAATGAAGGACGTTTACTCGTTGAAGAATGGATTAAGGAAGAGACACCCTCACCAACACAAAAAGACGAATTTTTAGCAAAAATCTATGCCTTTTCTACATTAGATAAAAACACAGCAAATGGTTTGCTATTTACACGTGAACAACAATTGAATAAAATACTTCAAAAAAACCAAGCCAAATTAGATGGCCTTACCTCAACGAAAAAAGAAGACTTTGGACGCTATGTCGTCATCAAACGAAAAGTTCTTCTTTGCCAACAAGAAATTTTATGGTGCCAACAGGTAAGAGATCAAATGCAAGCTTTCTTTGAATAAAAATAGAGTGTGTCACCTGTTGAGATGACACACTCTATTTTTATTTTGTTTGGATGATGTTCAATACTTTTCGAGAAAAAGGTCCTACGAAAAGGAGTTGTAAAGGTAAAGCTACAATGACATTCATTTTCCAAGCGTTCAGATACGCCGGTAATAAATTATCCGAGATTCCTTGTTCCATTATTACACCAAAAAGTGACATACAAGTAACCATGCCAGTGACCATTAAACAAGAAATTGTTAAGATAATAGGTACTTTTTTTTCTGGATTCAGTGGCAGTTTAAATACAATTTTTTTTGCTAAAACACCGATGACAAAAACATCTAATATGAAGGCAACAATAAATCCTGGAAGTAGCCCTATCATAAATTTTGTCAAGTAAAGCTCCTGATGTAACCATAAATTATAGATGCTCATTCCAAAAACCATTGAAAAGCACATCATCGTAGTAAAAATAATTCCTTCTTTTTTATTTGTAGGCACTCAAATCATTCCTTTCATTTTGTCACGAGGATTATCGTAGCACAGACAAAAAATTCTCGTAAGCATTTATTTTATTTATCATAAAATAAATAAATCTTGACTTGAGTACTTAAAAAATGAGAATTTATTTGAAAGTAGTTAGTTTGTCAGCAGCTAAGCGAACAGACTCATACCCTTCTTCTACTGCTTTTCCGATGGATAAAATGATTACTGGTACGTATCTTTCTTGCTCCAAATCAAAAGCTTCTGCTAGTTGGTCTGCTTCAAATCCACCAATTGGATTCGTTTCGTACCCGTGTTCACGTGCGACCAACATGAATTGCATTGCAGCAAGACTAGAATCAACTTTGACTATATCGTTCATTTCTGACTTAGAAAATGATTTGTAGTAAGGAATGATTGCTGCCAATTGATGATCACGAACTTCTTTTGGCATCTTGCCAGCTTCATATGCTTGATTGTAGATTTCTTCACCATATTCATAACATTCTAGATCACCAAAAATCATCACCATAGCTGAAGATGTATCATTTTGTTTTGTATTGAAACGAATCAGTGGACGCAATTTTTCTTTTGCTTCGTCACTTTCTGCAATAACAAAACGCCATGGTTGCATGTTCACTGAAGAAGGAGCTGTTGTTGCTTTCTGAATCATGGTTAACATTTCTTCATGGGGGATTTTATAAGTTTCATCGTACACTCGGACGGATTTTCTGCCATACATAATTGTTGAAAAATCTTTTGCTTTTTCCATTTTATTCCACTTCTTTCGTTTTGATTGCTGATAATTGCGTATTTAATTTATTAAGCAACACTAATAGCTGTGACATTTCTTCTGGTTCAAATGCCGGCGATAAAATGCTAGCCATATCCGTGTGCTCTCTTTCGCAGTTTGAAAGTTTCTCTTCTGCTTTAGCGGTGAGGGTAACAACTACCTCACGATTATTTAAAGGATTTCGTTGTCGTGTAACGTAACCCTTTGTTTCTAATAATTTCAGGTGCCTAGTTACCGCTCCTTGATCGATTTGTAAGAATGATTGTAGCGTATTTTGTGAACAAGGATTCTTTTCTCTTAAAAGCGTTAATAATTCATAACGCGTCAAACTCAATCCAATATTCTCTTCAAAAATTTGAATAATCTTTTGATCTGCTACTTTAATTTGATATAAAACATGACTAATTTCTTCTAAAGACATCTGTTCCTCCTCACACTAACCATTGACTTGTCAATCGTTGACTCGTCAATAATAAAGCGATTTGTTGAGAAACGCAAGAATTTTTGCTTGTTAAATAATTTTTTTATTGGCGATTCAAGATGTAACCACTAATATTTTTTAATAATGTATATGAACAAGTTAATAACTTAGTGATATTTTTGACAAGAGGGTATTAGCTTACTGCACAAAAAAACTAGCCAACAACGTAAGAAAGTTAGTTAGCTAGTTCGTTAATTAAATTAATTTCTCACCCAAAGCGATCAAAAAATCACTCACTTCTGAGAATTTTTATTTTAAATTCGTAAAGTCAGCCATCTTGCATCCTCCGTTTATATTTTTAAACCATTAAACTGCCAAAAGAGTAAGATTGTGAAATTGTTTATTCTTTATTTATTAAAAAATGCAGTAAAGTAAAAATAATTAGGATTGAGAATCTAGCTGAATTGATTGAAAGTTTCTTTCTGATAAAATAGTAACACTTCTATCCTTATTTAATTTATACTCTATATAATTTTTTGATCCTTCAGTTAAGTTATAGTTGTATGCTTCAACAAACTCCTTTAATATTTTTCTTGAATCTCTTATTCCAATAATTTTTCGTTTTACATCTTTCATATTTATTCGCTTAACAAAATTTTCTAAAGCAAATTTTTTAATTATATACATATTAAAAAAAGCGTTAAACACTCCCGCAGTACTTCTTACCTGTGTTTGATAAATGAATTCCTCAAACTCTCCTAAACAGTTAGTCAATTCTATGTAATTATAAAATTTAAATTTCCCTTCTTTAATATTATTTAGTGACTTATGTGAATTATTAAGATAACCTTCTGCTGCAGAACACAAGTCTCCCAATGAAACATAATTATACTGCTTTATTAATTGTTCAAGTCTAATGTAGTCAACTAATCCATCCTCCTTATATTTATGTACGTAATCTTCAATTGTCCATTTATGTGAAGCATTATTTAAGTCAATAATATCATCAATATTCTTTGATGAACTCATGTAGTAAGGTAAAGGAATATTATATTTTTGAGCAATCATATACCTATGCTGCCCATCAATAATTTCCATGTTACTTGTTACTGCAATAGGCCTTAGTATCCCCTTTTCTTTTATTGATTTCTCTAATTTAGCATTACACGAAATTTTTCTATTACCTTTAATTAATTTGAACTGGTCATATTCACTTGCTAAATAAATTTCTCCATAAACCTTGTTCATTTTTGTCACCTCGTATTCAGTAAAATAGTATTTCTTTTCGACTTAATAACTGGGTTTTCTTTCTTGTTAAGTTCATACATAATTACCATCTCTGGTGTTTTCTCTAATTTATAATTATAAGCCTCTAAAAAAATCTCAGTCACAATATTCACATTCACATTTTCATTAATAAT
Organism: Enterococcus sp. C50; assembly: GCF_040887505.1. Lineage (NCBI taxonomy): Bacteria > Bacillati > Bacillota > Bacilli > Lactobacillales > Enterococcaceae > Enterococcus > Enterococcus sp. C50. Next base: position 83,852 of record NZ_JBFOFW010000006.1, read on the forward strand.
CTTTACTTTAGTATAGATATGTTTGACCAAGTGTTCAAAATTAAAAATTTTTACCGTATATAAATTTAAAAATGCAAAGAAAGTGGTTTGCCCAACTTTAATTCCTGTTTTACTTAAAAACAAATAATAATCTGTTAAAAATAAGCAAAAGACCTCATAATTATAAAACTGAAAATTACCCTCTCTAATACTATTATGTGACCTTGTATTTAAGGTAAGATATCCTTCCGCAGCAGCTATTAAAGAAGATATAGGTATTTTGTCATACTGGACTATTAGATCCATTAATTTTTGATATTCACTATTTTCATCTGTTACATATTTATTGATATAGTCTTCAACTGTCCAAGATCTAGTAATTGAATTCAGCTCAATAACTTCCTGGATGTCTCCCCCGTCAATAAAACGATACAGGATTTCCTTACCCAGTTTTTTAGCTATTTCAAAACGATTTTGACCATCCAGAATTTCAAATTTTTCATTAATTTCAATCGGTACAAGAATTCCAATTTTTGCAATTGATTTCTCTAAACTAATATTTTTCTTTACTCTACGATTACCTATTAATTTTTTAAATTGACTATAATCATTTGTTATATAAATCTTCCCCACTAGTTCCACTACTTATCCTCCATTCCACCTAAAAGTTTCAAGCTATCAAAAAACATTTCACTTGTGGATATTTGCACCAATAAACCATAGATTATATCCATCAACAACAACTACTAAGTTCATGTCATTTAGTCCTCCTATATTTTTTTATTTTCTTTAGTGTAAAATAAAAGAAAACGTTTCATTAATTATGTTGCATATCTGCACATTTTCTAAGGAGGAACTTTAAATGAAATGGAACTACGGCGAAATTTACAAATCGATACGTAAAGGAAAAGGACTCGTTCAAACAGATGTTTGTCACCCACAACTGAATCGCGGGACACTAACACGGATTGAAAATTATAACCAAAATACAAGTTTTGAAACAATGCAACATCTCCTCAATCAAATAAATGTATCTTTGGAAGAGTTTGAATATATTTGTAATGAATTTCAACCAGATGCTAGAGAAAAAATAATTACTGATTACTATTCATTAGTTTCTAATGCTGAAATAGAAAAAATAAATTGTTTGAAAACAGACTGTTCGAACTATTTAAAAAAATATGAAGATAATAAAATTAGAGAAATTTATACTATTTTGACCTCGCTAATAGAATTAAATTCAGATACTTCTAAGCACATTTCAAAATCAACCAAGCAATTAGTTGATAAAGTATGGGAACGATTAGAAAAAATTGATACTTGGACCTATGATGATATCAGGATGATAAATTCTATTTTCTATTCTTTAGACTTTGATACAATCATTCATCTAATACCAAAACTTATAACTTCTTTACATAAATATACTAATTATAAAAACGTGAACATTTTACATACAAGTTTATTACTTAATTTATCTTTTACATATATGCAAAAAAAATTATTCAAGAATAGCATGATTTATTTAAACCAAGCAGAATCTTTAGCTAAAAAATTAAACAGGGTAGATTTTATTGCAGTAGCCATGGTAAGAATAGGAATTTGCACAAAAAATCGAAAGAATATAGATGATGGTTTAACATTGCTCCGCATAGTAGCAAACAATCGTTTATCAGAATCATTACAAGACGAGATTCATGATTTTTATCCTGATTATTGATTTTTAATACGTTCATTTTTTATAATTTAAAAGATACTTTTCTTCTACGCATCTTTTTCACCCTCCCCTGAAATTATCGACCAGAAATCAGAAAATTTCTCTATATACTTAAGGTATCAAGTAAATAATTACAGGAGGAAACAAGATGAAATGGTATAAACTTTCAACTGAACAAGTGAAGCAAAAAACACGTGCTGAAACAGCTGGACTGACACAACAGGAACGTCAAGCTCGTTTAGAAACTGATGGATTAAATAAAATTGAAAAGCAAGAACAATTGAAGCCATGGCAAAAGTTTGCGAAACATTTTACGGATTTATTGATGATTGTCTTGATGATTGCCGCATTACTCAAGTTTTTCACCGGAGATATCATTGGCGGGAGTATTATTTTGTTAGTAGTCGTTATCAATGGGTTGATTAGTTACTGGCAAGAAAGAAAAGCTGAAGACTCTTTAGATGGGCTCAGAAATATGATGGGACAAGAATCAGTCGTCCTTAGTGCTGGTATTCAAGAAACGATTGATGCGGAACAACTCGTCCGAGGAGATATTGTTATCCTAAAGTCAGGAGATGTTGTCCCGGCAGATCTACGTTTGATTGACACACACGATTTAACCATTGAAGAAGCTATTTTGACCGGGGAATCTTTAGCCGTTGAAAAGCAAAGTGCCACGATTGAAGAAACATCACCAACAGGAGATCAAGTGAATATGGCATTTTCTGGCACATTAGTTCAAACAGGCTCTGCCCAAGGTATCGTTGTCGAAATTGGAAATCAAACTGAGATTGGGAAAATCAACAAGGCACTTCAGTCTGTACAAGTGCAGACAACCCCTCTTATTAAAAAAATGCACCAATTAAATAAATACATTTTTCAAGGCATTTTGGCCCTGATCGTATTCTTACTTTTCTTCTCTAGTTTAAGATACGGACTGGAATTGAATCTGATGTTCTCTGCTTCAGTTGCACTGATTGTCTCAATGATTCCAGAAGGATTACCCGCTGTCTTAACAATGATCCTTTCAATGGGCGTCAAAGAAATGGCAAAAGAAAATGCTATCATCAAAGGCATGCCAACAATTGAAACACTAGGTTCGATGACCGTCATTTGCTCCGATAAAACAGGAACATTGACCAAAAACGAAATGACCGTGATGGACGTCTTAACTGATGAACCACAAATGATGAAAGAGATCATGAACAACTGTCAAGAATTAAAGACTAAAGACGATCAACCAATCGAGCAATTAAAAGGGAACCCAACAGAATTAGCCTTACTAAACTACGTCAAAAATGATGAGTTAACTTTAAAACCAGTTCTAGGCAAGATTCCTTTTAGCTCAAGTTACAAATACATGGCCACTGCACATTCTATCGACAAGCAATTTCTTGTTTTTATCAAAGGCGCACCAGAAGTTTTGATGAAAAAATCACAATTAACTGAACAAGAAAAATTAAATTGGGAAAAACAATCTACACAATTAGCAGAAAAAGGCCAACGAGTTCTTGGTTTCGCCTACAAGACCTTCACAGAGCCTACAGAATTAACCCATGAGCTTTTAACCAATCTGAACTTCGTTGGTTTATCTGGTATCATTGATCCTCCAAAAGAGAGTGCGATCCAAGCCGTCAAAGAAGCTCAGCAAGCTGGAATTTCAGTCAAAATGATCACAGGAGATCACAAAGAAACAGCTAAAGCCATTGGCATTCAAATTGGATTGAAGCACACAGAAAATGTGTTAGAAGGTGTCGACATCGATTTGTTATCAGATGAAGAACTTGCTAAACAAGTCCAAAAAGTTGATGTTTTTGCTCGAACAACGCCTGAACATAAGTTACGAATCGTCACAACTTTACAAAAAAATGACGAAATTGTTGGGATGACTGGTGATGGTGTCAATGATGCGCCAGCACTAAAGAAAGCAGATGTTGGAATCGCTATGGGAATCAAAGGTAGTGAGGTCAGCAAACAAGCCGCAGACATGGTTTTAGCTGATGATGACTTCCATACGATTGCTAAAGCAGTCAAAGAAGGACGCAGACTCTTTGATAATTTGCAAAAAACAATCAATTTCTTCTTACCCACCGCATTAGCACAAGGGCTAATCGTGATTGTTGCTTTATTGTTGAACCGTCCACTTCCCCTAACTACTGTTCAAATTTTGTGGGTCAATATGGCTACGACCATTACACTTTCCTACGCTTTAGGATTTGAAAAAGCAAGTCCAAACGTGATGAAGCGCCCTCCTAGAGAAACAAATGCTGGCATCTTGTCACTGTATAATGGCTTTCGGATATTCTACGTATCCTTGTTAATCATGGTGCCTGCCTACCTCTTATCCATTCAGTTCGATGGCGCTGCATTACAACAAACTGTCTTGTTACAAAGCATCGTTTTAGGTCAAGCAGTCTACATGATTAATTGTCGCGAATTACTTGATCCTTCACTCAACCAAGGCATCTGGAAAAACAAAGCCCTGTTTATTTCACTAGGCATCTTGTTCATCCTTCAAGCAATCGTGATTTTCTTACCAGCTGCTCAACAATTGATTGGCACAACTAGCTTATCCCTTAACCAACAATTATTGATTTTTGGCAACGCATTGGCTCTGTTTTTCATCGTTGAGCTTGAGAAAAAAATCAGTAAAAATTTTTTAAGCAAAAAAAAAGCACCTAACCATGAGTCTGTCTCCTAAGAGAAGACCTGGCTAGATGTAAGAATGATTCGTGAGTTCAGTCAACCGACTGAGCTCATTTTTTGTAGGTATCAATGAAAGATAAAAAACCGGTAACGGAGAACTATCAATTGGGATATTTGAAACAATCAAATCACCGGCTTGATACGTGAGCTCATTTAATTGAGTCAATTCAATTGGTTCAATGCGAATCCGTTTGCCTAAATAATCAGACAACTCTTGTTGTAAAAATAATTTCCAAGCAGGTTCACTTTGAAAAATAAGATAAATAGTTATGGTGTGTGTTTTGATTGAGAAAATTGCTTGCTGGCACAACAAAAGAAAAATATTCACAAAATATGCTTGCTCTTTAATCGATGCGACTTTCAATAATTCTTGAAATAGTTCTTCCCCTATCATTTGGACGATGGGATATGCTTCATTTTGTTGAATCAACAGTTCTTGATACTCTAATTGAAACTGCTCTGAAAGACTGGGTGACTCAGCATATTTCAATAATAGGATCAATAAATTACACTTCAAGTGTGTCTCGTGTAATTTGGGAAGATTGAGTTTTTCAGCCAATTTTTGAACCGTTTCTTGTGCTTTCTCAAGTAAGTTAGGATAGTCAGTATTTAAAACAGTCTTCACTTCTTCACCAAATTCATTGTTATAATTCCAGCTTTCAAAAAAACAGAAGAAAGCAAAAAACAGTTCTGATTCTTCAAGATAAATGCCTTCTTTTTTATACAACTTTTTTAATGATGGGACATATAAACATAACAGTGGATCCTTCTGATTAAATGAAAATTGGTTGATCTGGCAACCCGCCTTGATTCTGATCGTATTGATAAAGAACCAGCAAATGCCAAATATCTGTTCTGTTTCAACTTTCAGTTTAGTTGAGATATCTTTCGCTAAAAAGTATTGATAATGATCTTCGTGAATAAAATAGTCTTCAAAAAAATAATTATTATGGGTAAATGGCAAAAGTAATCTATGATAAAAAATCCGAATTGAGCTTTCTTCTCCAACTAGCTGTGCTGTTCCGCCTTTTAAACGAATGCGAATATGATAATTTTTTAGTTTCTGATTGACCTTTGTGGTGTGGCGTTTGAGTGTTTCCATTGAGATTCCTGTGTTATACAAAAAATCGGATAAATTTAATTCCTTTGTAAAGAGTAGCTCCTTGACTAATTGAAGAGTAATCGAGTGTGGCAAGAAGACTTCCCAAATATCATTTGTTGCAACTGTAATTTCACTAATCAATTTGATGCCATTATTGTCTGTAGCTATTTCCCAACCAGAAGGTAAATAACTACGAACGGAATTCAAATCTGAAAAAACGGTTCGTTCCGTCGTTTCGATTTTTTCGGCTAACTCTTTGACTGTAACTTGTGAATTATTAAGAAGTTGTTCCAACAATAACACCTGTCGATATAAATCTTTTTCTGTTATAAATTGTTTCACTAATGAGTACATACGGAGCCCCCTTTCCAAAAAATAATCAGCTCGTAAAAATTGGTGTGACAAATTTTTTATGTGTAAACCAACTGAAAAATAGTTATTTCATCTTTTTGATCTATATCCATACTTTAATTAAATGATTGAATTTTGATTCGATATTCCCTGATTTGTAGCAGTTTCATGGTTTCCGACATCGTTTTCATTACTTTACTAAGTATAATTTTAAATAAATAAAATGGAAAGACTTAACTTGGTAAGGGATAAACTAAATTTGAATTTTGGTAGTTAATTAGTACTTACTTTCCAGAATAACTTTCATTACAAGCAACATTCATAAAAAATAATCCTTCCAAAAACCTGGAAAGTGCCTTGAAAAAATAGAATGGAATGGTACTCGATTGCCTTAAAAGTCTCTGTCCCATACTATATTCGTAAGCGAATGAGTTCGCAACGACTCTAGCAGTTAAAGACGGGTTCTATTAAAATCCATGAGATGATATACTATTTATATTTAATACGTACGATAATTAAGCATAAAACGTTTTTAATGATAATAATGAATTTAGGGGTGATCATTTGGCTATATATATCTTAGAAGACAATATTGTTCAGGGTATCTATTTAAAGCAAATTCTTGAAAAAAAGATACTTGATCCTCATGAACAAATTCATCTTCATTCAGACATCGAAAGCATATATGAAAAAATATATTTAAACAGTGAAATGAACCTGTATTTCATTGACATTGATCTACACAAAGAAATCGAAGGCGGTTTTAATGGGGCGAAAAAAATTAGAGAAATTGATAAAGATGGGCTAATCGTTTTTGTTTCAAGTCACTATGAACTTGCCTTGAAATCATACAAATATCTCGTAAATGCTTATACATTCATCAATAAAAATGATGATTTAGAGACATTTACAACTGAGATTGCTAACTGTGTTTCAGCATATAATAACTCAAAAGCATTAACTAATACCTCTGATTTCATCTCAATAGAAACCAAATCAAATATATTTAGACTCGATCCTTCTCTTATATGCTATTTTGAAAGTATCGGAATGCACAAAATTGCTATCTACGGTATATCTTTCTATAAGGAGTTTTATGGTTCGTTAAGTGAGATATTACCGTTACATCAAAGTTTTAAAAGAGTACATCATTCTTATATTGTTAACATAAATAATATTACTGATATCGATCGTAAAAATAAACTTATTAAAACCAAAAGTAGGAACCAAATTCCTATTTCTAGAAAATATTATAAAGAGATCACACAGTTAATACTGTGATGTTAGGAGTGTTTAATGGTCAAATAGGACGATCATCTTAAAATGGGGAAAATTTGGGTTATTATATTTTTTATATGGAGGGATTAAGTTTTAATGGTAAACTACATCGCACAAAAAATTTTCCTTATTTCAGTAGATGATAACGACGAAAGATCAATTTACACTCGATATTATATTGAATGCTATTTAGTAGGGTTACAGAAGCTTTGCGAAATAATCATATTGGCTGCTTTATTTAAGACTTTCAAAGAAACCATTATTGTAGGCTTTTTAATGACAGTAACGCGCAAATATTCAAAAGGTTGGCATTCAAAATCTAAACTGGGTTGCTCCGTTTTAAATGCACTTTTTTATGTAGTTATTCCCTATTTTATTGGAAAAATGAATTTCCAAATTTCTTATTTTGCTTTAGCAATAATAGGGATTGTAGTCTTAGTGCTAACTGCTATTTATGCCCCACAGTTTAACGCTGCAGAAATGAAAACTACAAAAGAAAAAAATTTGAATACAAAAGTTAAAGCGATCAGTGTAAATTTAGGCATTTTCATCATTTCCATCTTTTGTCCTAATGAAATTCAAAATCTTCTTGTTTACACATTAGTATTACAATCGTTAATGATTTATCCTCCATTAAAAAAATTTATTACAGGAGATGCTTACAAATGAAAAGTTTAAAATCTTACTTCAAAGAAAAAATTGAAAAGAAAGTGGATGCAGCTGTGTTAGCTGAAAAGGGAGCGATTGATGTTACTGCTATTACATCACCTAAATTTATGGGGCAATGGTTTTATGAAGTAGAAAAACCTAAAATAAAAAAATGATTATTTTCTACTTAATTGGGGCATTTTTATCCAGTTACTTTGTTACCTCTTTATACTTTTTTCTGTTAGGAAGTTCTCAAACTAAATTTAAACATAAGGCAATTTCAGCTATACTGATCTTTATTTTTCTTTTTGTAATTGGCTCCTCCTCTTTCCCTCAATTTCAGTATATTTTTGTTATTGCAATTTTAGTTCTGATTGGTTTTTATTTAAAAAAACAGGAAAAGAAAACTTTAGTCATATTTTTAAGTATATTTACTGTATTGATTTCGGCCTTTTTGAATTTTACCGAACAATCTATCAACACAATCATCTTTAGGAATTATTCAAAAGAAGAACTAATAGTCTCTGTTTTAAACATCATTTTTCTTACTTTTAATATATTTATAATCAGGGTAGCAAAGCCAGACAAAGTCGCTTCAATGCGAGATTATTTACGACCCAATAAGTATCTTATCCCAATGATACTTATAAATATATTCTTGCTCGTATTGTTTTCTGAATTGACAACAAGTTATGCTCCAATAGAATTTATCCAAGATTTATTTTTGAATGACAAGGGACTAATGTACTTGTTCTTTTCACTTGGATTATTTACACTTTTGGTACTTATCCAATTTGGAAAACATCACACAGAGAACGAACAGAATATCTTACTTTTGAGAAATCTAAGTGACTACAATAACGAGATTGAGCGTTTAAATGATGATTTAGCAATGTTTCGGCATGATTATTTAAATATACTCCACACACTTAGAATAGCTATTGCTAATGAGGATCTGGCGCAAATTAAGGATACTTATGAGCATGTGCTGGCACCTACAGAAAAGTTCCTTTTAAATATAAGTAAACAAAATACAGCTCTTTCAAAAATTAAAAATATTGAAATAAAAAGCTTAGTTAGTTATAAATATGAGTATGCAAAAAGAAGGAACCTATCCGTTTTTCTCTCAATCAATCAGCCAATATTTTTTGATCAAACAGTTGACTTAGTCATGTTAGTACGTATTTTATCTATTCTATTAGATAATGCGATTGAAAATACGATCCCTACTGAAGATAAATCACTTTGGATATCTATCAACAAAGATATCAATAGCACTAATTTTATTATTGAAAACTCTTTTGAAGGAACCTTCCCTGAAATGAACAAAAAAAAAGAACGATATACCACAAAAAGCGATAAAAACAATCATGGACTAGGACTACTTTATGTAAATCAAATAACTAAAGAAAACGATAACTACGATTTAGAAACAACCATTGAAAACCAAATTTTCTCTCAAAAATTAACCATAAAAATATAAAAAAAGAGATTGTGAATGCACCGCCCCAAAAAGTTAGACTAAAACCTAACTTTTTTGAAGGATGCAGAATATTCACAGCCTCTTTTTTATATTCTATTTACTAAACCATTCATAGCATACATTACCATTGAGATAACCAATATGATTAAAAATCCTTTTCTATCTTTCGAAAGAATGTAATAAATAATACTATTTAAAAGTAAAACGATTGCTGGGGTAGTCAATAAAACTAGTGAGTTAGTAACGTCAATAAACATTGAAACAAATAAAAATATCACTCCAACAATACTCATCGAAAGCGTCACTGAAGGAAAGATTTTAGTTAGATTCTCTTTTGAAGTGTTAAAAAGTTTAAGTCCCATAAAATAAATTCCAGTTTGAAAAAAAAGTAAAACAAAACCAAACAAAAAGATTGCAATTCCACAAATTATTAGCAATTTACTAGCAGGTATTCCCGTTTCGTGAACAGCTATATCAAATACAGGTTTGAATATCGGTTTCGTAATTAGCTCTATTAACATCAACATCAATACAATTGAGTAGAAAACTGACATAATCACTTTAAAAAATATATTGTCTTTCATTGATTTACTATTCCTTCTTTCGTTAGCTCAATTTTTTTGTATGAATTTATATTATCAAAGTTATGAGATACTATAATTACTGGACATTTTTTAGTTTTTAGTTGCTCAAGTATAACTTTCTTAGATTGTGGATCAATTCCAGATAATGTTTCATCAAGTACGATCAATCCCCACTCTTTGGCTGCATATAGTAGTGATAAACCAACCTTTAATTTCATTCCTAAAGAAGCTAAAGCATACTCAGTATCAAGCTGTTCTTTACTATATAAAGTTTCTGAAAGCAATTCAAGAATTTCATCTGTGCATCGCTCCCCATATAACCAGTAAAGCAATTTAATATTATCTCTGATTGACATATCAGACATTCCTATTCCTACCGCTTCTAAATATAAGGAAGATAATCCTGACTCGTTTTTTATTTCTCCTGAATCTGGGGATTCTATCCCTGTTAATAAATTCATTAACGTAGTTTTTCCTACTCCGTTTTTTCCGTATAGCACGTAAATTTCATCCTTTAAAGTATAATTCAGCTCATTGAGAATTTGATTATTTGTATATTTTTTTTTCAAGTTTTTTATTTCTATCATTAGAATACCCCTTCTACTATTGCAGCAATTAAAATAACTAATAATGAAGCTAAATATACTTTTCGAAGCTTCATAAAAGTTGGTACTAAAGTTTTCCAGCCTTTAAAAAATAATTGATAAAACATGGTTATAGACAAAAATTGAAAACAAAGAATATTTGGTATCTCCAAAAATCCATGAGGAAATAAATTTTTTAATGTTTGAATCACCCCAAAATTGATTGCAGATTGCGCAATAGGTACAGAAAGAAGGATATCGTCTTTAATAATTAATACCGGAGCAACTGGAAAAAATAAATACTGTAAGTAATTTAGTAGATTGTTGACAACAATGGCCTCAACGTATTCTATCCCTTTTACAGGAGGGGTTGAGACTAACTCTTCAGTTTGTAAAATTCCACTATATTGGTAAAACAAGAATAGAATTAGAAAAATAAAAATTGAAACCACAAAAAATAGTATTACCCGTTTCTTTATATTAATGTTTACATCTAAAGTATCTATAAGAATTCCTCCCCATCCTAAAAAATAAAGAAAGTGAAGATAATCGTAATCGGCAAAAATTCACGCAAAACTGAATTTATATGAGATCTTGTCATCAATTCTCTTTCCAAAAAGAAAAAATAATACATGGACATTAACGGTATGTAGATAGTCTCAACGATACTCGGAATAATAAACTCAATAAAATTTCGAGAGTAAAAATAATTTGCAATCAAAATAATAAAAATAGTGAACATTGACAGTTTAAAATATAGAGTTGAAACAAATCTTTTAAAAAATGAAATTTTTGCAGATTTTAGAGCTTTAATTTTTGCTAATGGTACTTCGAAATCTTCTAGCTGATTATCAATTACAATTTCGTATTGGACAAGTAACATTAAAATAAAAGTAATTGCAGGGGAAAACGAAGCACCTAATTTATTAGCGATTAATGGCGCAATCACCCCTGGCACCAGCATGAATATCTTTTGCTTCTTATCACTGAATATTACGTTGTATAACATCGTTTTTAAGACAGAACGACTAGTACTATTTTTAGATTTAGTTACTTTTTGAAAATAAAAATCGTTAGGATTCCTAAAAAACAAATAACCAATTATTGACAATAAAAGATAAAGCACATATTTAATAATAAGATTCATCTGCAAAATAGTTGTAGCTAAAAAAAAGACTAATTGAAGTGTTGTGACTGTCTTTCCTCTTCTTGACATAACTATTTCTGAAATCAACACTTGAATTGACAGAATGAATAGAAAAAATAGATCAATCGAATGAATAAAATTACCTTGAATGAAACTAGCACATACAGAAGAAGCAAAAAACAGAACGCCTACTAAAATAAAAGGATTATAATAAAGGATTAACCATAAAAGAAATCTCTTTTTTCCATGATTATTCGCTAATACTACCCTGAATTTTTTCATGTTGAAGACATCACTAGTCAAAGGCAAATTATAATTTAGTAGCAAGACGAAAACACTGAATGAAAATATGACATTAGAAAAAACGGAATCAAAAAATCCCAATAGTAGTGCTGAAATAAGGTAAACACTCGAAGCGACAAAAAATAATGATTTTGTTGACCATGGCCAATTTATTCGTTTCCGATATTGCGCTAAAAGAAGTTTTTTTGGGAAAATTAAAGGCGACTTGATAGTCGCCTTTAATACGTTTTTACCAAGCTGCTGCATATTTAGCTCCATATTTTTTAATCAATGATTTCGCTGTAGCAACAATCCCAGCTGTAATCAAGCCGCCTCCAACAACAGCAGTGACAAGAGCAATGATTGTAGCGACTGCGCTACCAGTATTAATTATGTCAATAACTTTTTTTGCTGCATAAGAAGAGATCCCAAGGTTAGCAGTTAGCATTGGTGCACCCACAAATAATCCTACGATACCTACAATTGGTAAAACTAATAATAAATTCTTTTTCATAATACTTCCTCCATGTTTTATTATTTAAAAACTGTTACTACCACCACTGAATAAATCACCTAGCTATCCATAAATAGGTGAGAAAGCAGGTTCATCATCTCCTTGAAGCTATTTTCTTATATTGATCAATTAATAAGATATTTTTAGTTTATTCGTTGAAAAGTTCCATGTTTTAGAAATTACCTAAATAACAGTTTAAAGTGCCTAATTGGTAAAGTATCCTAATTTCTAGCAATCTACAGCCGTACTAAAAAACACGATAGCCTATTAGCACGTACTAGGTGCTTTTAGACTCAATCTCATCCTTTCTCATTGGATGATCTCATGCTTAATTGTGTACTTATCCATAAACTATTATTTGTTTTCTTTAAAAAAGACTTTTTTATGAAAAACAGATCACGCTTGGCTCAACAAGACTTTACAAAATTCTAAAGATGGAAAATTTCTCAAGTTAGTTCAAAAATGTACAAAAACCGTGTAGTGAGAATTGCGCAGTTCAGTCTACGAAGATGAAAGTTTTTGGAAAGAGGCTCACTGTTCTACAATTTTCGTGAAATAACGTATCTCATTTGTTAGATCCTCAATTTTTGTTGGACGAGCAGAACTAGTTTTTCACTGATTAGACGAAAAAGATGATAATTAGAAGCAAGTTGCCTCTAACCTATAGATTCGAAGTCGTAATAAATAAAAAAAAGACACCTTCCAAAAATTGGAAAGTGTCTGAAATGTTGATATATAAGATATATTAACGTTTTGAGAATTGAGATGCTTTACGAGCTTTTTTAAGACCTGGTTCTGTATCAGAGATTTTGAAACAGTTGGAAAACCCATTAACAGCAATGGATCGAGCAACTTTTCAACAGGTATGGTTTTAATGGATTTCACCACATTTTAAGACCTTCGTACCTAAAGACGTACCAAAAAAATATGCGTGAATCAGAATAAGACTATTTCAACAACCATACCTTCTCCATAATATTTAAATTCACTTTCTAATGCATAATATACTATACTCATTTTAACAATTTGCTCCAAAGATATTTCATTGATAAAAACAGGATTACTTCGCATGGTTATCACATCAAAAATAATGAAAAAAAAACAAATATTTAGGACACACCACTTAAATATTTGTATTTATAACTCTTGAAGGGGTCTCCTAGTGTATCTATAATCAAATTTAGTTTGTAAGTGTTCATTCTACTATATAGATAGTTATAATTCGTGAAAATAAATATTGATAATAATGATCGGATTACTTCGCCAGCAATTTCAATAACTTCATTAAATATTTCTGCATCCTGATTACCAGAAAAGTCTAAACTACTTTCGATATAGTGAGATAGATTAGCAGTAGTTTCATCTTTACCATGTATGGAGTCCGACAAGGTCCCATACATGCTCACAATTTTTTCTGTAAACTCTTCATTGATATATTTTTTATGCGCTTTTTTGTTTTTAACACCGTGAAGTTTTGCTTCTTCTCTTAATCGTGCTTCTTTAAGAACCTTTTCGATATTATTTGAAAAAGAATTTGTCTCTAAAGAACTATTATTCATTCTTATTAGCCCTCTTCCAAAAATATCTAGACCATTTCTTAAAGAAGCAATAGATGCTTTGTATCTTCCTACATAGATCAACCAAATAAAGTCTAAAAAATCACTAATTCCATTATCTAGTCCTTTAATAGCTTCTTTAGGAAGGTTTTCACTTTCTGATATGAGTTCCCTAAGCTTAAAAAGTCCAGAATGATAACTTACTAATTTATATTCTTCAAAATTTTCATCTACAAAACACTGTAACTTTCCAAAAGACTCATTTAAAATTCTTTTTAGTCTCTTATAGTCAGCACCAACTTCATCTAAATAGCTCATTTACGATTACCTTGTTTTGATTTAATCACATCATCCAATAAAGTTGCTTCTTTTTTTCTTTTCAAAATTTTTGAATCATTTACTACTTGCTCCGAATGATTTTCCAGGAAAAATAGATGCTGAGAAATTGACTTTTTTAATATTTCATTTGTATCCATAAATTCTTCATTCGCATTAAAGAATAAGTCTTTAACTATTCTAGCTGCTAAGTTGGTTCTTGATTTGTATAGATAATCTTTATAAGGATCTATTCCCAATAAGTTTTCATATATATTTATATATTCATGTAAATCCTTATTTTTTGGAAATAGCTTTTTATCAAAAATCATTTCTGTTAGAGTACCTATAAATACATATCTTTTTTCACGCATAGAGTATTTACTACTTTTCAATAAATTCGTAGAGTTTTTATTGTCCATAATTCTCTTCCTCCTTCAGCTTTAATCTTCCAACAATTTCATCCACTAAATCTTTGATTCTTTCTGAAAGTTCTGGATACCTATCATTATATACTTTATATACAACTGAAGAAGTAGCTATAGATTGTTTAGTGTAAATAACAGTTTGAAATTCTTTGACATCAGAAAAAACTTCTTCACTCATTTCTGGAAAATAGTTCTCTATTGCTTCTTTAAAAGGTCTATTTCTTCGAGCAATCCCATTTTCAGCAGTTGTTTCATTTAACATCATGTAAACGACACCCAAACACTTCAGATTCCCTTCTGAAGCAGCCACTTTTTCTGATAATAACTCTGAAAGTATTGTTATACCTATAGTAGAAAATTCATCTAATTTTGTAGGAATTAAATAGTAATCTGATATAGTTAATGATATTGAAGTTAACTCTCCCCAAGTTGGCGGACAATCAATAATGATAAAATCAAAATTCTCACTAAGTTTTTCTTTAAAAAAGAATGCTTTAAATCGGTCAGCTCCTGCTGCATTAATATCTACTATTAAACTTAAATCACCGGGTATCAATGATAAACCTTTTTGTATTCCCCATTCTTTTTCCACGTCGGGAAAGCTATATATTAAACTCTGTTCTGTTCGCTCTTTTTCTCGTGTTAATCTACTTTTTCTTTGGTTTTGATTAAATATACTCTTGATAGTTAACTCTTCTTCTCGTAATTCATTATATTTATCTACACTATTAGTATAAAACTTAAACAGGGTTTGAGTTGTATTAAACTGCGGATCAGAATCTATAACCAAAACACGATTCCCTCGATCTGCTAATTCAATAGCAATATTACATGATAAAGTCGTTTTCCCAACACCACCTTTCATATTTAATACTGATATTATTGTACTAGACATATTACCTCACACTCCATTTCTTCGTTAATAAACTCTTCTATATTTATACATATGTCACAAATCTCTGCCTCTTTCTTTTACTATATTACTAATATTTCATGTATCAAATATTAAATAAAAGGAAATAATTATACAGACTTTATTTAGTTCACATAAAAATTAAGTAACTAATCATTTTTTCTTTGTCCTATCAAGTAAATAATCTAAACTAACATCAAAATAATCAGCTATCTTAATCAATGTACTTGCTGTCCACTCAATTTTGCCTGTCTCATATTGAGAATAAGTATTTTGAGAAATATTTAACATTTCAGCCATTTGTTGCTGTGTCATATCATTATCTTCTCTTATTGAACGAATATTCTTATACTTCAATTTACTCACCTACAATCATTATAGATATCTGTAATAAAGATAACATTTTTTATCTGTAATAAAGATGAAATTAAAATATTTACCAAGAAAAATTCGAATTTTCATATTTATTCTTGTATTACCCCTATACAAAAAGACACTTTCCAAATTTAGAAAGTGCCCTGAGCTATGCTAATTTTTTATTATTAATGAGGTCAATATAAAAAATAACACAATTATAAAAATTTAATTGTTTAACAGCTTCATATCATTTTATGGAAGCTATATATCTGTCGTACGATTATTTATAATCATAAAGGCAAAATTTTTCTCCCTTGTACTCTTAACATGCCATCTTCTGTATCAATTTTTGTTATCCATTCTCTTCTTCTATAGTCTTCTAAAATTCGATTGTTTAAATCGGAGTTAATGAACTTAGGACGTTTCCTATTTAAAACAGAAATAAATTCATTTGGAAAGTTTAGCTTCTCTATATAATGTATTACTTGTTTATCATTGTATTTTTGTATATACCAAGAAAATAATTTTTGTTTTCCTTGAAATTGTTCATCAACTAACAAATCATCTAACAGCATGGTATCTATATTAAATTGTTTATCTATTATACTGTCTATATTTTCAATAGAAATATTTTTTATTTCAGCTTTCACTGTTTTGTCAAAAGTAGAATAATTTTCTACAATAAGTTGTAAATCGTTCTCTGAATATTTATTTTTTAAAATATACAATTGAAGTCCTGTAGAGAATTCTTTACCTACAATTGAAATATCTTGATCAGAAATATCAATAAGCTTTTTGCGATATATATCAGTAAGTGTTGGATTATCTATTAAGTTTAAAAGAATATTATGGTTATATATGTCTTCATTAGAAAAAATATCACAGAATACATCTATGTCTATCAACACAAAATCTATTATGTTTTCTGGATACTTCTCGATTACTTCATATAAATTTTTTTGAGTTAATTTAATTATTTTTTCTTGAATCAAATTTTTGATTTTTTCACGAGAAACACTCAAAGAGAATCCTTCTATATAAACCCTATTTAAACTTTTAAGCATTGAAATATATTGTTTCGTAACAATATTGGCGTTATTAGCTATTGCATTAAAAAATACATTTACATCTTCAATGGAATCAAGATCTTTTGTAAAACTAATCATGACATCTTCTGCATTAATTGCTTGTACAATTTCTTCCGTGATATTGTCTTCTTTTTCTTTGTAGAAATGGAGTATATTATTTCCTGTAATTTCCAAGTTTTTATTTTCTAATAAAATGTCCCATAATTCTTTATTTTCAATAATACTTATATCTTCTAAAGGTTCAGTAAAATATATTCTGTCCAATAATTTTTTTGACAAGTCTATCCCTATTTCACTCTCATTAAGTATTTTTACAATAAATCTAGAATCCTCCACTAGCTTTGTTGACCCAAAATCTAAATATGCATTTATATAGTTAGCTATTTCTTCTCTAAAAAAGTAATCATAAATTTTTTCTGGATTTGTTTTTGCTAATAAACTTATATTACTTGTTGAAAATTCTTCTTCAGTGTAATTAACACTATATATATCTAAGATATCTTGTAAATTATCTTTAGAAATAGTAAATAATCTTAGTTTCACAACTTCTTTAATTTCTTGTTCTCCAACTTTAGTACTTATTAAATTAGTATATTTTACCCCTATAGATGCAAATTTCTTCAACAAAGATATTTGTTCTGATAATGATAATTTATTTAAATACATTATCTCTCGATTTCCTATATGATTAGCTAACATATTATCTATGTTGTTGATCTTCAACCCTTCAAGCATAGTGAATGAAGACAACGCATAAACAAATTCTAACTCTTCCCTAGTGTGGGTACTTTTACTAATCACATTCTCTATAACTGTAGGCCATAAACTTAATACAACACTGATAATAACTCTAAGATCTTCATGATCAGAACTCTCTTGGTACAAAGATAATAAATAATCATTATTTTTTTCTTCTTGCATAATAGTGATTGTATTTTTTACATAGTCAGTATATTGATATGAATTAATAAGCAAATATTTTGCTAAATAAGTGTTTTTTATTTTATATGTGATAATATCCATTGCAACTAAATTTGAGATAATCAATTCTAAATTTTTAAGTTCATAAGTTAAAGCTTTAGGACTTCTATCATATATACCTCTAAGAAATTCTTTATCTTCTTTTCGTAAACTATTTTCATAAAAATATGTCAAATAATCGCTATAGTTTTCATCAATTAATCCTTCTCTTAATAGAAAAATTATTAAAGGAAAATACTGACTTGAGAATAAGTAATGAAATTTCTGATTAAAAATTTCTTTGACTTCGAAAAAATTATTTCCCACATTGTTAAGTAACAGTGATAAGTTGCTTCCCTCAATTTTCATCTGCTCCTGCATTAACCTGGTTTTCTCCTGCTCAAGCTGTTCTATTTTATTTTTATCCTCTATTTTTTTCAGTCTCTTTTTATAGTTTTCATCTGATTTGAAAGCTTCGAATGTCTCTAATAAGTTAATTTTTTCTGGATTCCATTGAAGACTATAATAATTAACTTGAGGTTTATTTACAAAGACTTCATAGTTATTTTCTTTTATTGCTTTAATAAATTCACTACGATTAGAATAATCATTTTCAGTTTTACCATTTACAGTAAAATAATATTGTGGTGATGAACTTAAGTAAATAGCATCTAATTCATTAATATTATTTAACATCTCTTTCTTGGCTGATTGAATATCTGCATTTATTTCATCAACTTTATTTTCTATTTCTCGTTTTTTTTCATCAATTAGATAACTTTTTCTATTAATTACTTTATTGATATATCCTACACCTGATTGAAATAAAGAAAAATCCTCTGGAAAAAGATTTTTATAGGTAATCATTGCTAGAAGCTTGTTATAATCTAACGTTATGCTTGATAATCTCTGTTTATATATAAGATATTCATTATTTATATTTTTTAATAAACGCATATCATCGATATATAAAGATATCTTTTTTAAAGTTTGTATATCAAAATCTTCTTTTACATTACTTTCTTCAAAAATAGATAAAAATTTATCAAAAGAATTTGATGCATCAATTACTGGTACAATCGGAATTATCATGTCAAAAAATTTTGCCCTATCCTTTGATTTGAAAGTGTCATCTTTTATTAAATAAATAAAAACTAATTTTTTACTTATGTCTTTTATACTTAACCTTTTATTTATTAAGGTATTGATTTCATGTAAACGCTCATAAATTGTGGGGTCATCAAACCTGTCTAAGTCTTCAAAAATTATAATATCTTTCTCGGAGTTTATAAAAAGATAAATCACATCATTCATAAATTTATCAAAGTAAGATTCTTCACTATCTTTAAAAATTTCAATTTCATTTCCTTTAAGCATAATTTTTTTAAATAATTTTTGATTTAATTGAGCAGAGACAAATCTAAATGTTAAGTATATTATTGAGCAGAAAAAAAAGACTGCAACAATAACATGAATTTGATCATTAATAAAATAGCGCCCTAATTTTCCAATATTTAATTGCTCAATAAAACTTTTCCAAGTAGAAAACTTGAAAGTAATAAATCCACTTAATAAAATTAAAAGTAAAACAATTGACGTAACGGATATAGTAAATCTACTGGCATTTTCTTTAGCTTTAAAAATTGTTTGAGGTATCTTTTTATATTCGATTTGATGTAATAATTGATTAATAATTTTTCCTTCTAGAATTTGTGTATCTATTTCTTTAGAACCATCAAAATGAGAAAGTGAAATATGCATGTAATTTTTTTCTGGTCTTTTTTTCTTGTATGTTTCAATTACAGAACTTTTCCCAGCACCATATGGACCAGACAAAGCAACATTAGTCATTTTATTATTTAATGCAAAATCTAATGCTTCTTCATACGAAGAGATATCTACATTATTATCTGGTAGTAATTTCTCAAATTTTAAATCCGTCATAGTACAATCTCCTTAACATTTTATGTCGTCATAAAAAAGTAAATATTTACTTCCTACTCAACTTTAATATTCTCGATATATCATCAATCTCCAACGCATCTGCGATTCTTTCAATGTGTTCTAAATAAATTTTCTGTCTTTTTCCATTTGCCAAATTGCTTAAATTTGAAGGCTCAATTCCCGACAATCTTGCGAGTTCTCTTAAAGACATTTGACGTTCTGCTAATAAATCGTTGATCAGCACTTCCACTTTTCTACCACCTTCATTTTCGTTCATTCATATTCACTCCCCGTGTTGTCTATATAAACATGGTATAGTATAATAATTTTAGATTGTTGTTCGTATAGACATGGATTTTGTAAAATAGCAGGAGGAAACCTTATGACATCGGAAAAAGAAAATAAAGAATTACTAACAAAGAAGAATCAGCCGATTAAAATCATTACTCAACAAGATATCAATGCGCTAGAAATAACACTTGAACAACTTCAATCATGGACATCAACATTAGAGATATTAAACAAATTTTTTGATTTTGAACAAGAAACAATTAATAAAAAAAAGATCATTCGAAAATACCATCCAAATGCCCAAATATTCAAAATCTTTCTCAATGACTTTCTACAACGTACTGAGAGTTTAGAAAAACAGCTTGAAAATTTAAAAAGAAGAGAAAAGGTTAGAATTTAGACTTACGATATATTTTGTTCTGACCTAACTTATAAACTGAATAGCAAAACAAAGAAGCCAACAGTTATGAAACACTGTTGACTTCTTTTTATATGCAATTATTTACTTTTTAAAATCGAAATTTGCTTTTGGATTTCATCATCAAACATTGATAAAGTTTCCGGTAGTTGAGTTACTCTATATAAATCAGCCGCTTCATCATATTTATAAGCCTGAGTTTTAGCTTCTAATTTTTGTTTATCGATTCCATAATAGATAATGGTTGAATCTTTTAAGGTAAGCCCAATTTGTTCAAAATTTGAAGTAAATACTTCGTGATCTGCTTGTTCTTCTAATAATTCAGGACATTCATAAAGCAGTTCTATATTTTTCTCATTAGGAACAAATGGCATAATGTGTAATATGTTTTTTTCCGGATCTGCATATACATAGTATTTAACTTCTTGTTGTTTATAATCTTCACGTTGTTCAATAAATTCATTTTGATAGCTTCCTGTATAAAGGTTAGGTATACCTAGCATTGAACTATAATTGAATTTTCCAACAACTTTTCCATATGTACCATTATCAATAAAATATTTCGCAACGGCTAACCACATCAAATCATCATAAGATCGCTTTTCAGGCGGAACACTTTCAAAAATTTCATAAAGAATATTATCACTGAATTTAACATTGAAACTGCTATCAATTAAATCATATAAATATTCATCTGCTCGACCATATAATATTTGGTCTGGTAGCATATTCCCTAATATCGCAATTTTTTCTAGTTTATCTCTTTTAGGAATACTGACCCCTTTTTCCCAATTGTTCACAGAACTTCGTGGAGAATCACCTAATAAACTTCCAAATTCGTCCATACTGTAGCCTAGATTTGTCCTAATTTCTCGAATTCTTTCGCCTACTTTTTTTTTGTTTGGTTTCATAAAGCTCAATCTCCTCAATGGTTAAAAGCCAATTTTTTATCAAAATAATCATAACAAATAATGCACTAAGAGTAAAATAATTTTGTACTATTTTTTGTACTAAAAAATATTGACAAAACTTTCTAGCTCCATTAGACTATATTTGTACTAAAAAACGTACTAAAAGAAAGCGAGGAATATGAAATGGCAGTAAAAATTAACGATTTAACTTTACCAAAAGAAAAGCTTGAAAATGAATACCAAGTAGTCCAAGTCTCCCGTTGGCAAAAAGACGGCGAAGCGTTGGGTTGGACGTATGAATGTGTACTTCCAAAACTCCGATTTGAAAAAATCAGTGTCAAAGTTAAAAGTGAAGCTCCTGTAATCACGAAAGAAGCATTAGATGAAAAAGGTATGGCAATCGTTCGATTTGATAATCTTGCGATTACACCTTGGGGTCGTGTAAATGGACAATTTGTTAGCTATGGACTAGCTGCTACAGCCAATAAAGCCACACTAGTTCCAAACAAATGACTGAGTACTTCACCGCCCATGACGTGCTTAAAAAAGTAGAGGGGCTGAATTCCCTCTCTACCTTAAACAAATGGGCAAATTTTATTCAAAAAGAGTGCGATTACCAATTTCACTATGATTATATTCGTTTTGCCAGTCACACAAAAACTAAAAGAACAATGAATCACCGTAAAACCAGAATGTTTTCACTGGAAGAAATCCAAAAATTTCAAAAAGTAATAGAACTGATCCCTATATTGGGTAGAGACCCTTCTTTACGAAAATTTTTTGATCAGAAACACCATTTAGATACCATGAATCATAGTGAATTACTAACTGAAATCATCAATCAAATTGAAATTAAGTTGGCAAACAAAGATGCGTTATTTCAAGCATTAACAAAAAAGTACCAACAATTGGAACGAAGTTATCAAACATTAGAACAACGCTTGGCTCAACTTGAAGAATCACTATCCACCCAAGAGCATCCTTCCAGCGGGTGGTTTCGACGGAAGCGGTAGAGCCATCAAAGCTCAAGCCGCTTTCCGCTCGAAAATCAACCACACGATGGATGGTTGCTCTGGAAGAAAGACGTAGACTTTCTTCCTACTTAACTTGATTTATAGAACACCATCTGGCGAAAAATCAAAAAGTTTCGCACTTGTTCTTTGACAATTGAATAACCAGTAAGAACACTCAATTTCTGTAGTAGGAGTGATTGCGATTGCTACATGGATACAATCAAAAAATTATTGAAACCCCTACGTACATTGAAATTTGGGAATATGAACAATTAATTTTAACAAAAAGAAAAACAGATAATGATGAAAAGAAAGAAAAACCTGATTGGCTAAAAAATACAAAACAGACATTTGATGATTTAACCGCACAAGAACAATATGACAGTTTAAAGCGAAAACAAAAACATTACAAAAATCAACGCTTTGTCGTTGCTCGACTCATTGATACGAATTTTGATAATCAAACAAAATTTTTAACCTTAACTTTTAAAAAGAATGTAACAGATATAACCTATACGAATAGTGAGTTCAAAAAATTTATGAAACGACTAAACTACCATTTATACAAGACAAAGAAATCCCAAATTAAGTACCTAGCTACGTGGGAGAAACAAAAACGTGGCGCTATTCATTATCATGTTGTTTTATTCAGCTTTCCATATTTACCTCATACAGAACTAACAGCTATTTGGGGACATGGACTAATCAAAATCAACAAAATTGACGTAGATAGCGCCGAAAATAGAGGACGGTATGTCAGCAAGTATTTTGATAAAGATTTAGAACTAAAAGAGCATAAGAAAAAAGCCTTCTTTAAATCGCAAAACTTGAAACATCCACTCGAAATAAAAAGACTGACAGATCGCCCTTATGAAGTAAAAGAACAAGAAGTCTTATTTACCAACAATTATGTAAGTAAAAGACCTATCTTCTTTCAAGAATGGAATGAACAAAATATTCCAAACAAAGAAATAGGTTTTGAAGAACAAAATGTTCGTTACACAAAAATCAAGAAAAATGGAGGAACACATAAATGAACGAACTCACTATTTTATTGTCTGACACTCAAAAACAAAGATTACAGGAAGCCATTCACCAACTATTAGAAAATGAAATCACACAATTTCAAATTGATTTAGGATTAAATAATCGTTATCTTAAAAAGCATCAGTTATGCCAATATCTTAATCTCTCCAATAATACTATTGATAAACTAATTACAGTTGGACTTCCACGAATCAGTATTAACGGAATAGTACTTTATGATAAGTTAGAAATTGATAATTGGTTAAAAAAATATGCTTAAACCAACCTATAAATGTTCAAATGTCTACTCTATAATCAAACGATAGTCTTTCTACGTTCTGATTCACGCAAGAAAGTAGGAAATATTAATGGCAATCAAAAAAATGAAAAGCGGAAGTTATAAAGTCGAAGTATTTTATCCTAAAGAAGTAAGAGAAATTCTGGGTGTTACTTCACAGCGATACAGAAAAACGTTCTCTTCCAAAAATGAAGCTCTGGTAGCTGAAAAAGATATTCTTAAAAAAATTGAAAAAGTACAACTTGAAAAACATGAACGAGCTTTTGAATTAAAAGCAAACATTTCTTTCAAAGAATTTTATGAACAGATCTGGCTAGACATGTATTGCAATGGTTCTAGTGGGAGAAACCGAATGATTCCATCAAAACAAACAATTTTAAACACCAAAGATCTGTTTCGTCTTCATATTCTACCTATGTTTGGTAGTTACTCTCTCTTTGAATTGAATACAAATAAAGATCTAGTTTTGCAAAAATTAAATGCGAAAGCGCAAAAATATGCAAATATCAAAACAATTAAAAGCTATGTAAATCAATTGTTTGATATTGCAGAACTTCTTGATTACATTGAATACAATCGTGTTGCTAAAATTACTCGTTACGTAGGAGATCCTCTAAAACAACGTAGAAAAATGGAGCGAGCGCTAAAAGGAGAAGCACTAACCGCAGAACAACTTCTTGAGTGGATTCAAGCTATTCAACAAGACTACAATAACAAACATCTAGCCTTTCAAGATTTTGTCCTTTTTACCTTAACATTGAATTTAGGCGATCGTAAAAGTGAAAGTTATGCTCTGCAATGGAAACATGTTGATTTACAGAATGGAACAATACTACTTGTCCAAAGCAAAGACAAGCTAGGAAATTTAACTCCTACCAAAGGAAGAAAAAACACTAAATTCCAGCTACCTTCCTCCCTTATAGAGTTGTTAACGAAATGGAAAAAAGAACAAGCACAAGAACTTTTACAACTTGGAATTAAACAAAATGCAGAGCAATTTCTTTTCACCTATATTGATAGAAAGGGAAATGTGAATGTTCCAGTGCACATAGACTACCTTAACTACCGCATCAATTCAGTTAAACGTCGACACAACCACTTAATAAAAACTTCCCCTCATAAGCTAAGACATACTTTTAGTACGCTAGCATATGAAGGTGGCGCAACCATGGAACAAATTTCTAGAGCGCTCACCCATTCTGATACAAAAACAACAGAAGTTTATGTGAACACACCAAACATTGTTGATCTATCTACTTATGAAAAATTTGAACAAAGATTAGCAAAGGCAAAAAATGTAAAATGAATATCAGGTTTAAAAGCTCGTACCCATTGTCGTACCTAAAAACACAAAAAAAGACACTCTCCAAAATATGGAAAGTGCCAGAAATGTTGACATATAGCGAATATTAACGTTTTGAAAATTGTGAAGCTTTACGAGCTTTTTTAAGACCTGGTTAGCCCAACCATTTTTTCAAACAGCTTCATAATGCTTTAATAGCAATGATTTAAAGAGATTGAAACATAAAAAATTTTATTGACTTTCAATTTATTTGAAAGCAATGGTGTCAATTTGTTAAACAAAAATATGTGAGCCGGAATATTGTTTATGCTATAAATTTTTTTCAGCATCTCTTATTTTTCTCTGAATATTTTTTTGATGATTTCTTATTTGAAAAGACATGAGGTTGCAAGTCATTGGTGATAATATATCAAAGATTTTCTGGGATTTTCGAGCATATGTAATAAAAGTTCCAAATTCCCTTTGCTTATAGTGATACTTAATATCAGTGCGTTCTCCAAGTTGATGATAATTTTGATATAATTTACGTTTATATGTTAAACGCATTTTGTCACCAATATGTCGTTTCTGTCTGGAGACAATTTCTCCTTTTTTAATTAATTTATATGCAGTTCTATAAAACTTAGTAATACTTTTTTCCCTCATCTTCACATTTGTTCCATCAAATACAAAACCTAAATAGTCTAGCTTAGTCATCGTATGCGCATTTACTCTTCTCAATACTTTACCATCAAAATACATTATATTAGTTTTTTCTTTTTGAATAGACATTTTAGTTTTATCGAAAATATTATTTTCTATTTCTTGCCTTAAACTATCGAATAATTCTTCACTTATGTCAGGCAAAATGATAATAAAATCATCTGAATATCTTCGATAAATTCCGCCATAATTATTTACTAAACTGGAAATAGATTCATCTATTTCCAGCATATATATATTTGAATATATCGCACTTATCGCCGTCCCTTGAGGGATTCCTTTTTCATCATTATTTGTTCTAACAACTATTTTTCCATCACTAAAATAATGACTTTTCATTTTTTTGAAACGCCTAAAGTCAGCAAAACTAGCAAAATAAAAATTTTTTCTACTAGCATAAATTTCCTTATCTGGAGCAACGAAATAGTTTATATCTTCCTTGTGAATGTACGAATATTTTGTCAAACTTTTATAAATCTTAAATTGATGATCTGGCATTCTATTATCACCGTATAAACAATTAATCATTCGTTTAAGATATTCATGATCCAAGTTATCAAAAAAGCCTGTGTAATCTCCTACGTAAACAAAAGAATTAGGATGCTCTGCTATAAAATTAATTACTTCCGCTGCGAAATGAACATTATTCTTACCATGTTTGTTAGTCCTATATGCTAAAACAGAACTATCAAAATTTTTTTCGCTTACATAGATATTATACAATTCATTCAACTGTAGCCCATAATGCTTATATATATAATTATCTATATGAGATGCGTACATAATTGGTCTATTTTTTTCTTTGACAGGGACTTTCCGTCCATTTCTACTTTTATTTTCATTTTCAGGATCATCTTTTAAGTCTCTAAATTTTTCAATATTGATTTCATTAAAAATCAAAGGTAAGAAACTATGTGTAGGATTTTTTTCAAACTCATACACATACTTTTCTACCTTTGAATTAAAACTAGTGATTTTGTCAAAATGAAGATATTTTTTTGTTGAATATTTATAAACATCTTTATTCATTTTGAGTCCCTCGGTCAACTAATTTTATTGGAGCAACAACAGTAAATTTAGTCCCGCTACTATGTAATTTACTTTGCACACTGCCTAAGGCGCGACCCCTAGGCTCTACTTCTGCCAAATAAGGCTATTACCGCATCTGTAATATGGCGGGGTGAGAAATTCTCACAAAATACAAATAGTATATAATATAACTAAGAAAGTTTCTCCAACAGATTATTACTCTTGGAGGTGCGAAATGGTTCTTCTGACAGTCTTGGTTACCATACTTAGTATGCAGAGCTTAATATTAATATTAAGATTAAGCTCTGTATACGTCAGGCAAATTACTTCTGTTGAAGTCAAATCACTTTACTTTGTTATACAAATTTCCTAATACTCAACAATATGATTGCTAGTATTAGCTAGTTAATTATAGCACAATGACTACAATAGAAAAACAGCATTTTACCAAACAATCTGATGTAGCTCTGGAACAGGCTTCTGTGGCATTGACTCACAGCGATACCAATACCAGCATAGCGAGACCCTACGTAAATAAACAAAGCGTCATTCAAATACCAATCGGTGAAATTGCCTATCGTAAATTGTCTCAAAAGATACAATCCGGAATGGTGTCAACTCAAAAGAAGACATTTCGCAAAACGAATTGCTAAATTCCCTAAATTACTGATGTAAAGCTTACAATTGTTGTTTGCTTTCAATTCATATAATCGTTACTTTAACCCTATGAAAGTATCTGTTCTTTCTCGTAACACATTTAAATCATCAGGATGAACTTCTAATCTGCTAACCTGATAATCAAACATAAATAATCCCGCTTGATTATTTATAATTTCTAGCGGAAGGTATTCAGCATCCGTATGAGCTAAAATAGAGCGTATCAATACGTTCTTTATAAACTCATCAGTAATCAGAATTTTGTGCTTCGTAAGTTCATATACACCAGGCTTGCTACGAAATAGAAATCCCCAATCAACCAAGGAACCCAAAACCGTCAACAACCCTTTATTCACTGTCTCAGACATTCCATAAGTGCTACGAACTTCTTCCATAATTGTTTTCGATTGAAAAGTATCCTGCATACGTAGATACTTCCCAATTATATTTATGGTATCTGAAAAAAATGAAAAAGAATAAAGCAGCATCAAAACTTGCAACGATTTTTTCTCATCATAATTTGAAATAGCATATCGTTCTAGTACTTTCTCTTGAAAATCAGAAAGTGGCTTCTGGCCGTTCCCCCATACTTTCATTAAATTGTTTAGAGCTTTTCTGCGGAACGTATCCCCCTTAACTGTTTTTGCAAAGGTCTCATCTAATATTTGATACGCGTCTGTAGGTGAATATTTCACCATCACTTCAGCAGCTTTGTCCAACTCTTCAAATGTCATTACACGAAATAATCCCACCATTTTTTTCATCTATCGATCATCCCTTTTTAAAACTTTTACGAAAGGCACAATTACTTCTTCCACATGCATTCCACCATGGGTCATAATTATTTCACCTTCAGGTACAAATGCAAATTTTTCCTTAGCAATTACCGAAAAATACCCCTTATTCGGTAACGTTACACTCTCCCATTCTATGGTTGATTCAGTATATAAATCATGTGTATTAGACCTAAGTACTTCTGAGTCATATATCCGAGCACGTTGACCTTTCCCTGTAGCAAGAATACCTTCTTGAATTCGTCCAATCCCAGTTGCCTCCACATTTCCATGGTCAGACGTAATATACACATCATAATCCAAATTCATCAAGTCACTTAACATAGATTCTAAGAATCCCTTCTCAAGCCAAATTCGTAATTCTGATTGAACTGTCTCCAGACCTTGCTTGGCACCATGCATAAATCCATCCACAACATCGATGACACACCCATAGATATCTGTACCCGCGTATCTAAACTCAAGAACGGTATCTTGATAGTCTGTGTGCCCTAAACCCTTCTGATACTTGATTGAATTTTCGAGGAATCCTTTTTCTTTCCAAAATTTACGCCATTGAATTGGCTCCGAGGAAGTTCTGGTAATTGTTTCTGGGAACTCACTAGGTCTTTTTCCAGAAAAAATTGCTTGTCTTGAAACAGAGGTAATAGTCGGAATCATCGCCATGGTTGCCTCGGTTCGGAAATCAAAGCTTTTATTAACTAACCATTTTTCAACAACACTCCATTGAGTAAAGCTCATTCCATCCATAACAATCAAAGCTAATTTTCTACCCGAAATACCTTGTATTCTGTATAAATAATTCAAAATTTGATTTACATAATTTGGCTGTTTTGCCGGAGGGAGGGAAAGATTTCTATCATACTCTTTTTTTAAATACTCTTGAAATTTTTTATTGGCACCATCGACTAATAATTCAAACTCCTCATCCATTCTACGATATAAGCGATGTTCACCAATCAATCTAGCAATCTCGCCCCATTCACGCAAGACCGGAGCTTTTTTATTAAATAGCGTAAGATCTTCGACATAAGGATCAAGTATCATTGAAATGTGTACCTCAGCTTCATGGTAAATCACACGTTCTATAAATTTCATTGAAGAAACATAATTTTGTCTTGTTGTTAAACTTTGCTGGGCATTGTATAATTGCTCCCATTTTTCAATATCTAGCTCTTTCACAGCTTTACTATCCAGGAAGGGAAATATATCAGCAATTTCAATAGATTCCCGAAATGCCTTTTGATACACGTCCCAAGGAACCTCTTGAAAACCAGTATCTACTAAGCGAATAAGTAGTGTTCCATCAAATTTTCTACCGAATTTAGTTTCGTATGTATAACGAAAATGAACTGGATCTCCATAAGTTATTACAGAAACATCTAACTCAGACAATTCGACCTTAACATTATCTATCATCAATAATCCATCGTCATCTCTTACAAGATAAATCTTTTTCTGCGGGAACCTGTCTGTAATCTCGTTTATCCAGTTCATTTTCATCACTTCCTCTATGTGTAGAATCTATCAAGTTTCTTTATCATTAGTATTTGCTACATTTCTGTTCGCATTAAAGCATTATCATAGTACATCAAGAGCTTATCGTCTTCTTGGATTACTTTTTCTGGTAGACGCTCACCCACTGTTACGATAGTTTGATATTCTTTTTCTGTCCACGCCTTCTTAAAACCAACACGGATTGCTTCTGTACGGAATGCTTTTAATTTCTTCTTGCTATTATTGATTTCATCAAGATAATGGCCAAACTCACGCAATAAATTCTTCTCTCGCAGTTTTTCCAAATCAGCTTGTTGATTAGGATTTGGCACATACCACCGATTTTTTGCTTTTTCTCTTAATAAAGCATCATCTTTTTCTAAGCCACGTAAATCATGATAATTTTTTGTCAAATAGGTACTAATTTGATTGGGTACTACCCCATTTCCATCATAGTATAAAAAGTTTTGTGCTAACAACTTATCGAGCTCAGGTAATTCTTCATACTTTGCAATATGCTGAATCTCTTTCATAAATTGCGGATGGATATCTTGTCGAGATTGTGGCTTTTTCATTAATTGTTGACGAATCCATTCAATAGCACTATTTTCATCAGATACAAATAGCGATAATTGAGCAAACTCTTTTGCAAGAATTCGTTTTTTATCATATTCTGCCACTTGAGAGTCTAAAAAAGCCATGCCATCACGCATCGGATAACGACTAGCAATACCTGATTGAAAGTCAGCAGAAGAAACTGGAACTGGTAGACCTTGCTGAACATGATAGGCAACCATTCTATCAAATAGAATACGTGGTGTTCGCTCGGATATGATTACCGCATCACCTTTGTCTCCCATAAATACTGGAAGGTTTGATAAGTGTTGTGTAACAAACGTCCAAGCTGATTCCACATTATTACGTTGTGCCTTCATTTTCTCAATATTCTCTTCAGTAGGCTTATAAGCAGAAATTACTAAGTCCTGCTTTACTGCCGTCGTCGTGGTAACTGCCTTAAAGCTTCCCTGCTTTTTATCCAATGCGGCGACATTTGCGATTATAAAGCCTGCATTTTGAATGGCTTCCTGAATTGAGTTCCAAACATTTGCTTTTGAATTACTAAATTCAACTGTCATCCATCTTCCCGGTTTCAAAACTCTATACAATTCACTAAAACATCTGCTCATCAGATATTTGTAATCACCAATTGCTTTATTCTGCATGTTATTCATTATTGCTTCTTGAGAATTATTTGTGAATAAGTTCATCCATGATTCTGAAGAATAGTTCAATTCAGAATACATCAGATTTGCCCCAAAGGGAGGATCAACAAATACATAATCAATACTATTCCTTCGAATATTTCTTAAATCAGTTGTACTTTGATTTGACACAACACATGAGTTTTGAATACCATCAATCACTGCTATCATACTCTTCGTTTTAGATTTTATTGCATCCAGAACTGGTCTTTCGCCGTTTAAACTAGGAATATACAACGTGCCGCTAACAAACCCAAATGAAAATACTCCGCCTTTATCAAGTAACCTTGGAACATTCACTTTTACCATTTTAGTCGAGTATGAATTACTGCTCCTTAGAATATTCAAGAACTCACCAAAATACTTAGTACCTCTAATTTTTTCATAAAAAACAGACATTACGATAAGGTTTCTCTTGGAATAGAGCTGAAACACATGTCGAATTCCAGATTTTTTTAATCTATCCGTCTCGTCACCAGCTATTATCGCATTTATAGGTACAAACCCAGCAATATCATAATCTTCAATTCTTTTTTGTAATTCAAAATCAAACTGAGTTGGTCGCTTATTAATCTTTTGTGATCCATTTGAATAATTTATTAAAACTTGCTCTTGTTTAGGAACATTAATCACTTGGGATAATATATTATCAAACTTCGATACAAATACTTGCTTCATATCTTTTTTTGTAACGATTGCTTTACAAAAAGGGCAGGACATTTCTTTTTTCATTTCTTTATTGTCCATATCAACAGCTATATCCCAAAAGACAAGCTCATTATCACAGTTGGGACAAAGAAAAACATCACTCCAAACTGAATAATTTATCGGAACAATATTCCCATCTTTATCCTCGGTCATAAAAAGCCAAGATGTTTCTTTATTAAGTTCAGCTAAAATACTTTCACTCTTGTTTTTAAAATCTTCACTGCATATATTCTCATTATAACTATTTGAGATTAAGCTTGCTGCAGGAGAGAGTTCCGTCAGAACGGAGTGTCTTTCTCCTAATTGAGAAAAAACTTCATTTGAATCATCGAAAATTTCATTTTTTTCATTTACATAGTAACCTAATTTTTCTACTTCTTCTCTACTATTTGTATATTTTGTAGCTACACCAGTCATCCCTGTACCTGAAAAACCGTCTAAAATAATATCACCTGGATTCGTGTAATGCAAAATGTATCTCATCACTGCTTTATGGGGTACCTTTGTATGGTAGCTATGGATATTATAAATACGGTCACTCTTTCCTTCACTAACATCAGATGTAAAAGGTTCGCGATGATATTCATTGCCGGGCTTATCAGCACTCCATTCATCAATTAAATCTGAAATCCAGGGATTCGGGCAGGCTGTGTAGAATGGCGGATTAGATAATTCAATAATATTCTCATCATTTCCTATTGGAAAGCCTTCAATTCCCCTCAAATCAGGAAGTTTTTTTCTCAGTTCCTCCCGGAAATACTCTCGACGAGCATTATCGTTTTCAAATTCCATCCCGAGAACTGTCACTCCTTTATTTTCCTTTTGTTC
The DNA here is from genome assembly GCF_040887505.1 of Enterococcus sp. C50. NCBI lineage: Bacteria > Bacillati > Bacillota > Bacilli > Lactobacillales > Enterococcaceae > Enterococcus > Enterococcus sp. C50. The sequence continues at coordinate 116,525 of NZ_JBFOFW010000006.1, forward strand.
AGAATCAAAAGACAATTGTTCATTTTCTAATGACATCTACTCACCTCTTAAACATAATTCTAACTTTATTTTTCTCTTTGCCTTCAGTTAGCTCTGCAATCAATTGACGGATACGTCCTTCTAGTTCATTAACTGACATTGGACTACCATCTCCCATCGCTTTAACCAGCTCCGCTTCAGTTATTTCGACCTTCTCAAAGCCTTTAAACAAATTATTTATGGTATTCAAGAATTGAGGACTAACCGGAAATGTTAATTCTTTTGTAGCAATGAATTGATTAATTTCTACTTTTTCTTCATTATTCAAGAGTTCCCGATTCTCAACAATGTCTCCCTGTTGTAAGCTACTTACAAGAATCTCCATCCAATTTTCATAAATTCCAGTTAACTTTTCTTTACCATTAGATACAACCAATTTAGAATTCCGATCAGTTTTTCCAATTTCGAAATTACAATGAGTACATGTCGGATATTGTTCTAGTTCAGCTTTTGTTAGTGAAAAACAAGCTCTTGCAGCACGTAGCTCTCGGACCCAATCAATAAGCTGTTGCCCCGGAAGAATGTCGATATTGGCCTTTAGTGTAGCTAATACATCTGCCTCAACTGAATTAAGTAGCGCATCACGATTAATTTCCTCTTTACTTGTTAATCGAGATTTCTGATGAATATCATAATATTCATCTATATAGTGCTCTTTAATTTCTTTCAAGTCATCCATTTGCGACTTGAATCCAGCACCTTTCTTCACGGCTTCAACGACAGCATTAATCGCTTCTTGGGCATTCTTTGTCCAATCACTCTCAAGGCCATAGTTGTAAGTAGCCTGTGTAATGTATGTCACTAGTGTACCGACTTCGTCAACGTCTTTCTTCATCTGTTCAATTGAATCAATTAATTTCTTGTTTTCTTCTTGTTCTGAGATTTCAATAACGCTAGCCGAAAAGTTTTTCATTTTAGCAACGGTATTATACCGTTGGACTTTTTCACAAAAATCTTTATAAGAAGTGAGTCTCATAATTGTATCTTGTCGAGTATTTGCATCCATAACTTCTGTGCCGCCAATAGAAAAACCTTTCTTGACCATCTCAATAGTATTTAAGGTATGACTCACTTCTTCAATTGACTTGCTGCTAAAGCGCCTAATATATCCTTCTAGAATCTTTTCATCAAAGTTTGGGGCGTACTCATCAAATAGATTTAGTACCGCATTGATTTCATTAATTGGAAGACCAGATGGCTTTTTGATATAGTCGAAATTAGACAATACCTCGATATTTTCGGCAGCAAACTCTCGATAATTCATTGCTGTATAGTTCGTTCCAGCTACGCTTATCTCTAATTTTCCTGCATAAAGAAGCGCACCAATCACGACAACTACTAATTCGGGCTCCAATTTAAACTCTTTTGAAAGTCGTCTATCACCTGTACCGCGTAAGGCGTCTTGATCATATATTTCCTTATTATTAACCACCTTGCCGTTACCTTTTTCTTCTAGCATTTCCAAAATCCAACGTGAAAAGTCAGAATTAGAAATGGATTCGGCAGTGACTTTCCCAGTGCTATCTTCCATAACCAAGCCGTTCAGTATGGCCTCCCCAGTTTTTGTTGAACGTCCATTTAAGAATTGCAAGGCATCACTTGCGGAAGTTTTGATATTATCATTTGTTAGATATCCTGGCTTATATTCTTTAAAGGTTGGATAATCTGGGTATTTCTCTTGAAAGGCTTCATTCAAGAGCTCTGCAGAAGCATAGTTGACCATTGCTTTCAAAGTATCTTCTTGCGGAAGGAACATTACAAAATCAGAAAGATATCCTTCTTTACCTTTATAAACCACCTTGAATACATCTACAAAATGTTCGAACAGCCATTTATTCAATTGCTTATAGTAGCTATCATACTTAGCTTTAAATAAAGGTTTTTGAGCTTGTGTTGTTTCAATGTACTGCTCTTTTGCTGCAGCATATTTTCGTAATGTCTTTTCAAAGTAATCGTCTTCTAAATTAAGTTTGAAGAAGACTTCATCCGAGCGCTTCTCATCTTTATAGTTTACGGTATTAAATGGTCGTAACATGTAAATGTAAAAATCTCTCTCTGGTTGCGCTGTAGATCGCTCATTGGGAGAACCCAAGAAAAGATATCCTTTTCGCATTACTCGGCGTTGTTCCCAAGGAAGCTCATATGACCAAATCTTATAACCAGAAATATAAGTAAGATCATCCAAAGCAATCGCATTTTGTAATAAATCAAAATAGTAGCGATCCATTGTGTCCGCTTCAATAATTTCAGCACGATCTGCAATCAAACTATCTACATCAATATCCTTTTTCAAATCTAGATAATATTGTGCATTGACTTCATTTACTGAAATATATTGATAGCTAACGGTTTCCATAATTGTCTTAATAGCCACATCTATATTTGTTTTCAAAAATCCAGCAGGATCAGGATCTTCAAGCAGCATATCCATCTGACCAGGAATTGTTAGAAAAAGGTCATCTTTCAATTCATCAGAAGTCATCCCTACCTTAGAATAGATATCATCAGTAGTTAGACGATTCAATGCCATAGCATTCACTATACGAATAGACATTTTTTGATAGCGTCTTTTTGTTGAAGGAAAGGCACTATTGATTCTATCCTTCAAAATTGATACTTTATCCATCACTTCTCGAACTTCAGGAATTGTCTTATAAGATGGGTCTTCCTCAATGTATGTCCAATAACTATCATAGGAAACTAATCCTGGATCATCTATCGGCACTTCGTGATTAATAATCTTCTTCATTTCATTGGTAATGGTTTTTAATGCTATCCGTTTTTCAATATTATGAACATTCTCAAATGTCAATAAATATGCTGGATGAATTGGAAACAACTCAACATATGTTTCTATATTCTCACTTAGTCGGTCATAGAGCTTAGAAAACTCCGTTAAGTGTTCACGAATTTTATCTTTTTGCAAATCATTTTTCTTAAGTAATCGTTGTGAAATAACATAGGCAATATCTTCTTTTACAATACGTACTTGCTCAAAACGTTCCTTTACCCGTCGAAGTGGATCCGCTACATAATAGAAACGTGGATTATCGAATAGCATCTCCTGAATCCCGGCCATAAACCTAAAGCGGCTATCATACGCTACTTCACCTAACTCACGTAAGAACCCTAAATCCAATGTCATTTCTAACTCTTTACGTGAACGAAGATAATCCAGAAGTTCGTCAACGACTACTAATAACCCTTTTTCTGGATATTTTGTATTAAAGGCATCCATCATTTCCAGTAGCCATTCTTTATTATTGGTTAACTTCGAATCATCTTCTGGAAATTCAAAGTTGACATCCATTTCAATAAAGCCTTTTTCGAGTTGTGAAATAATAATATCTTTGAACGGGCGATCTACCCCACCAATCTCAAACCTGATTACCTTGAATTGTCCTTCAATTTGTTTAGCGTGCTCAGCTACTTCTTTATTTGCAATATGCTTACTAGCACCTTCATACTCAGCAATTGTTGAGATCACTGACATCAAATGTGACTTACCTGAGCCATAGTTACCAACGACCAATAATCCCTTGTTGTCCTCTGGTCTAGTGTATTGTAGTTGCTTAAAAATAATTTCATTAATTGTTTCTGCCATGCGATCTGAGATTACGTATGTATCCAACAGGTGCATTGCCTTTTCTGTTGAATTTGCGTCTGTTAATTGGATGACTGAATCAATTGGTTCAAAATTTACTAATTCTTTATAGAGCATTTTCTTCTCCTATCCAAAAAATAATTGATCTTCTTTCATTTCAATTCGGCGGTATTCCTTGTGCCCAGGTTTTGCATATATGAGAGTGGTCCCTTCAACATCATAATGCCATGCAATCAAAACAATTTTTATCTTACTTAGTTCTAGCAATAAATCCATAAAGTTGACACCTAATTCTGGATTCATTATCAATTCAAAGTTATCAAACAGAACAACTTCTTCTGAAGAATGTTCTATTATTCCTTTGATAAAATCAGAAGTAACCAGATACCAACTTCGCCGACTCTTTTCCAGAAGTAATTCGCTTAAAGGTAGGTTCAATTTTACGAATTCCACTCTATCCATATTAATTTCTTTACCCTGGCTAGATACTACCACTCCTAACTTTTGGTATTGTTTTTTTAAATGGGAAATAAATACCCCTATATCATCCATTATCTACAATCTCCTTTTGAAAAAATTAGTGTATTTATGAATACTTTAATAGATAAAGACGAAACAATATCCGCGATATTTCAAAACAACCTGATTGATTTTCGCTAAGAGAAAATAATGTCTTATCGTCTTTTCACAATTAAAAAAACTGAAATATACCTTATGTTAACTATCAGTGATTATACCATGCAAATGTAAGCATACAATTTTTTTGAAATAATCTGACGGGGAATATTAAGCCAATTTATAGCCCTATTCATTATCGGTTCAGTCTCAATTGATCCCCTAGCGACATATCATCAATCCCTAATTTAAATTAATTATACTTTTCAAACCAATCCTCAAGCTGATCAGCACTAATTTTATTGGACAGATTAATTAACGCTGGTCTTAACGTCTGAATCGTTTCTACCAACTCTTTCCCACCAAACAATCCTGTAAATGCCCTATCTGTCAACTCTTCAGATAAATGATTGATTAATTCGCTGGTTTTTTGTTGATCTGCCAAAATATTTATTAGTTTTCCCACTAAATACCGATCTTCAAAATTACTATCCGCAAAAAAATCGTACTTATTGACTTCTCGATTCACCATTTTAATCATATCATCTTTTTTTTCATAATTAAATTCGCCAGCTACATCCATGTATTCGATGATACCACTCGTAATAACGGTGACTGCTTCGTCTTTTTTCGCATCGGATAGTTCACTGGCAAATGGTAGGTTCTCAATCTCATTGGATGTCAATTTTTGGATTTCTTCCTTGATAACCTCTTGTTGCAACTCATAAAAATAATCGTCAATGAATTCTTCGCAAGGGTACCCGACTTCATTTTCCCAATCTGGATTTTTATATTCACCAGTATAAAATTCTTCTTTGATCTTTCGAACAACTTCGGGATGTTCTTGAACAATCGCTGCCTGTCCTTTCAATCGCAAGTAGTCTGCGATATATTCTTCAATGTCCCCAAAATAAAACCAACCTACAGGTTTTCCGCTGATGCTGGACAACTGATTAATGACACTTTCAGGGGCTAACGCATATCCTTGAACATAAGAACTGATCGTTGGCTTCTTTAAACCTAATCGATTTCCTAATTCTGTAAAAGAGAGATTCATTCCCTCTTTGATTTCTTTGATCCTTTGTCCCACCTTCACTTTATCAGGTTGCACTAAACCAAACATATTCTGCTTCCTCCCTGTCACTTTTTTTCTATTATACCACTCGTATAAAATTTCGTATATATTTTTTATAAAAATCTCTTGACTTCGTATAAATAAACGTATAAAATATAAATCGTAGATGGCCATCTATTTTTTTAAAACCAACGTATAAATTTTCGTATATGATAAGGAGGGCTATTATGCCAATTAAAATCAACGATCTCATGTTACCAAAAGAAAAACTCGAAAAAGAATACCAAGTCGTTAATGTCTCTCGCTGGCAAAAGGATGGCGAAATTCTAGGTTGGAGCTATGAATGCCTCCTACCCAAACTTCGCTACGAAAAAATCAGCGTGAAAGTCAAGTCGGAAAATCCAGTCATTACAAAAGAAGAATTGGATCAACAGGGATTAGCCGTTGTAACCTTTTCGAATTTAGTCATTAGTCCGTGGGGGCGTGTGAATGGTCAATTTATCAGCTATGGCTTATCAGCAACGGCAGATTCGACAACCTTGATTCCGAAAAAACAAGGGTCCACTACGCAAAACTAATTTTCCTATGAGTTTGTTGGGTGGTTAGGACGAAACGGCGGGGCAACGCCACAGAGCCGTTTCTGTCCGTTAAGACCGCCCAATAAACTCATAGGCTGGAAGGACTGCTTGCAGCCCTTCCCCTTAACTTGATTTATAGAACAACATCAGGAGAAAAAATGATGGTTCTTTGACAACTGAATACTCACCAAGGAGTGATGATTTTTGAAAGCTTATAATCAGAAAATCATTGAAACTCCCACGTACCTTGAAATTTATGATTATGAAGCAATCATTACTCCCAAACAAAAAGCAGACAAAAATGAAACCAACCCAAAACGACAAAAAGAATTAGCTTGGCTTTATGAAGAAGATACGACTACCGACAAAAGAAAAAACTATGATGAACTATCTGCCCAAGGACAATACGACAGTTTAAAACGAAAACAAAAATACTATCAAAATATGCGTTTTGAAATCGCCCGACTCGTGGACACAAATTTTGACAATCAGACAAAATTTTTAACCCTCACTTTCAGAGAAAACATTCAAGACATTGCTTATGCGAATAATGAATTTAAAAAATTTATCAAACGACTAAACTACAAACTCTATCACACAAAAAAAGCAAATCTAAAATACCTAGCCACGTGGGAAAAACAAGAACGAGGTGCGATCCATTACCACATTATCTTATTTACCTTCCCTTTCATATCCGTGAATCGTCTTACTACGATCTGGGGACATGGATTTGTCAAAATCAACAAGATTGATGTGGATAGTATCGAAAATCGTGGGCGCTATATCAGCAAATACTTCGATAAAGATTTGGATATGAAAGAGCATAAGAAAAAAGCCTTCTTCAAATCCCGCAACCTCAAAGTGCCCAGCGTCACAAAACAACTGGTGGAGCAACCCTTTGATACCACAAATCAAGACGTACTTTATACCAATGAGTACCTCGTAAGACGTCCGATATTTTACAGTGCGATAAACGAAAGCGGAACTCCAGAACAAGTGATGGATTTTCAAGAAAGCACTGTTCGCTATACCAAGATAAAAAAATAATTCATTATTCCCTACGCAAAATTCAAAGGAAGTGAGAATATGACCGAAATGAAAATTTTACTCAGTGATGATCAGATGGGCATCATTTCTACTCAACTATCTAATTTAATCACAACTGAAATCGAAAAAATTAAGACACAGGAAAACCTGCAACACCGCTATATGAATAAGAAGCAGACTTGTAACTATCTACAAGTTTCCAACAATACGTTAGATGGCTGGATTAAAGAGGGCTTACCCCTTATTCAAATCCACGGTTCTAATAGATTTGACCGTATCGCCATTGATCAATGGCTAGCAAGCCTAGCAAAATAATTCCGACATCGTTATACTCCATATATAGTATTTGATTTCGGCTCGCAAACTCGGAGGGAAATACTATGGCAATTAGCAAAACAGAAAATGAGACTTACCGTTTACGGCTTTACTATCCACAAGATATCCAAGAGATGATAGGCGTAAACAAACTTTATTCTAAAACTTTCAAAACTAGAAAGGAGGCAAAAGCAGCAGAAATTGATTTTTATGCCAAGATTAAAGAGCTACGGGAAAACAAAGAAAAGAACGCTTTTGAACTAGGTGGCGAAGCACTGTTCAAAGATTTCTATGAAGATATCTGGATTGATGCTTATACAGCTGGCTTAACTTCTCGAAACACGAAGTCTCCTACTCCTGTCACAATCACGAATACAAAAGATATTTTTCGACTTCACATCTTACCAATGTTCGGAAAATACACGTTGAACTATCTGAATCAAAACAAAGCCTTTGTTCTAAAAATCATGACTCAAAAGGCTGCCGAATACGCAAACTTCAAAATACTACGTAGCTACGTTAATTCTATTTTCGATTGGGCAGAAGAGCTTGAATACATTGAACGGAATAAACTAGAAAAATCGCTTAAACGAATCAATGCTACTAAGAAAAACCAATTACAAGAAGCTAAGAAAGAAGAAGATTTATACCTTTCCTTTGAACAACTTCAAGAATGGCTAACTGCCGTCCAAAGTGATTACGAAAGTGGACAACTAACTTTACAAGACTATGTATTATTTCTAACTACCTTCTTTTTATCTGATCGAAAATCAGAAACTTACGCCATCAAATGGAAGAACGTGAATTTCACTACTTCCCAGATTACGATTGGTAAAGCCTTGGATAAATTTGGCAATGAAAAAAGCACAAAAGGGAATAAAACGACAATCTTCCATATTCCAAATGAGCTAAAGCAATTACTTCAACAGTGGAAAGTCCAACAAAAAGAAGAACTAGCTCAATTTGAAATCGAACAAACCGAAGAACAGCTACTCTTTACCTTCTTTGATGATAAAGGGAATATCAATCAAAGGCTTCATACAGATTATTTGAACTACCGTATGAAGTCCATTGAGCGACGACATAAACACCTTACCCATGCGACTCCACACAAGTTACGGCATACTGGGGCAACTTTAGCCAAACAAGCTGGTGTCGCTCTAGAACAGATTTCTGAAGCATTGACTCACAGCGATACAAACATCACGAGGACCTATGTAAACACACCAAACGTCATTCAAATACCCATTGGTGAAATTGCCTATCGCAAATTGTCTCAAAAAGATGCAGACCGGAATGGTGTCAACAATGGTGTCAACTCAAAAAAAGACGCTTCGCAAAATGAATTGCGAAACGCCTGAAAGTACTGATATGAAGCTGTTTTTAACGCTTAGAGAATTGAGATGCTTTACGAGCTTTTTTAAGACCTGGTTTTTTACGTTCGACCATACGTGCGTCACGAGTAAGTAAGCCAGCACGTTTAAGAGCTGCACGGAAGTCAGGATCAACTTCTAGCAATGCACGAGCGATACCATGACGGATAGCTCCTGATTGTCCAGCATAGCCTCCACCGTTTACGTTAACAAAAACGTCATATGCGCCTTTTGTTTCAGTAACAGCGAAAGGTTGATTGATAACTTCACGCAAGTCAGCATGTGGGATGTATTCTTCAACATCTTTTTTGTTTACAATAACTTTACCAGTTCCTGGTACTAAACGTACGCGAGCAACTGCATTTTTACGACGGCCTGTGCCGATATATTGAACTTGTGCCAATGAAATTCCCTCCTATTAGATTAAGTTTGTGATATCTAAAACTTCTGGTTGTTGAGCAGTATGTGGATGTTCTGAACCACCATATACGTTCAATTTAGTAAATTGTTTGCGGCCTAAAGTGTTTTTAGGAAGCATTCCTTTTACTGAAGTTTCGATTAAACGACGAGAATTTTTAGCACGCAATTCGCCAGCTGTGACTGATTTCAATCCACCTGGGTAGTTGCTGTGACGGTAATAAATTTTGTCAGTCGCTTTTTTACCTGTTAATTTCACTTTATCTGCATTGATAACAATGACGAAATCGCCAGTATCCACATGAGGTGTGAAAGTTGGTTTATTTTTACCACGTAGTACAGATGCAACAACTGTTGAAAGACGTCCCAATGGAACATCAGTTGCGTCTACTACATACCATTTACGTTCTACTTCGCCTGGTTTGGCCATATATGTTGTACGCACGTTAGTTTCCTCCAATTTAAGTTCTGATGTTTGACATACACTTCGAGTTTCCGGGGCTCTTTGTGGGGCAAACAATACCATTTAACATATTACCTGCTACTTTGCATAATGTCAACGTTTTTCTGCTCGCATGAAAAATTTTCCAAAAGTTTACACCTCTTAGCTATTTTCATTTCCCTGTTACATTTAAAATTCTATTTTTTGTATAAAAAAGAAAGAAACTACATTGTTTTTTGTATATTAAATAATTTATTTATAATATAATGCATATTTATTAAATAAAAGTATTGCTTTTTTATTTTTATGATGCTATTATTTGAAACATCAATTTTCAAAAAGAATGCAAAGTAAGGGGAGTTTTTTATGAAAGAGAAAATTATTTTAGCTTATTCCGGTGGATTAGATACATCTGTTGCAATTAAATGGCTGACAGATGAAGGATATGACGTGATTGCTTGTTGTTTAGATATTGGTGAAGGAAAAGATACTGCCTTTATCAAAGAAAAAGCCTTGCAAGTTGGTGCTAGTGCTTCTTATGCAATTGATGCTAAAGAGGAATTTGCACAAGAATTTGCTTTGGTCGCGCTTCAAGGACATACTTTCTATGAACAATCTTATCCATTGGTTTCTGCTCTTTCACGCCCCTTAATTGCGAAGAAACTAGTCGAGCTTGCTCGAACAACAGGAGCTACAACCATTGCTCATGGCTGTACCGGAAAAGGAAATGACCAAGTTCGATTTGAAGTTGCAATCAATGCGTTAGCACCTGACTTAAAAATCATTGCGCCCGTTCGTCAATGGCAGTGGTCTCGTGAAGAAGAAATTGCTTATGCAAAAGAAAATGGTATTCCGATTCCTGCAAATTTAGATAACCCCTATTCAATTGATCAAAACCTTTGGGGTCGCGCATGTGAATGCGGAATTCTAGAAGATCCTTGGGCAACACCACCAGCAGGAGCTTATGAGTTAACGACTGCTTTGGAATACACACCAGACCAGCCAGATGTAATTGAGCTAACGTTTGAACAAGGTATCCCAATTGCATTAAATAAAGAAAAGATGTCTTTATCACAACTAATCTTGACATTAAATCAGCTCGCTGGTAAACACGGAATCGGTCGGATTGATCATGTTGAAAACCGGTTAGTTGGTATCAAATCTCGTGAAGTTTATGAATGTCCAGGTGCGGTAACATTGATGCAAGCGCACAAAGAATTGGAAGATTTGACTTTTGTTCGTGAACTAGCGCACTTTAAACCACTGATTGAGCAACAACTTGGTCAAATGATTTATGATGGTTTATGGTTCAATCCTTTAACGGAAGCTTTATTACAATTTCTAAAATCAACTCAAATTTATGTAAATGGTACCGTTCGGGTCAAGCTCTTTAAAGGAAATATAATTGTGGAGGGGCGGAAGTCATCCAATAGCCTTTACAGTGAAGAACTTGCTACTTATACATCGGCAGATACATTTGATCAACAAGCTGCTATTGGATTCATCAAACTTTGGGGACTACCTTCTAAGGTTCACGCAGAGGTACAATCGCAGCAAGAAAACTTGTCACAAATAATTTAAATATATTAGCCAATGAAGATTTCTTTACGTTATAACAGGAAAAAGAAGTCTTCATTGTTTTACATAATTTTTTGGGAGGAATAGACATGGAAAAACTTTGGGGTGGTCGTTTTCAAGGAAAAAGTGAACAGTGGATTGATGAATTTGGAGCATCGATTTCTTTTGATCAGAAGTTAGCAGAGCAAGATATTCTTGGTAGCTTAGCTCATGTCAAAATGTTAGGACATACAGGAATTTTAACTAAAGATGAAACTTCAGCAATTATTTCTGGTTTAGAAACTTTGCAGCAAAAATTAGCAGAAAATGAGTTACAGTTTACCATTGAAAACGAAGATATCCACTTAAATATTGAAACGTTGCTTCATCAAGAAATCGGTGCGGTTGCAGGAAAGTTACATACCGCTCGCAGTCGAAATGATCAAGTTGCGACAGATATGCATCTTTTTCTCAAGGAAACTGTTTTGGAATTAATCACCAAACTTCAGCAATTACGAACAACTTTGGTCAAGACAGCAGAAGAACATGTTGAAACAATTGCCCCTGGATATACGCACCTTCAACATGCACAACCAATCTCCTTTGGCCATCATCTGCTCGCCTATTATCAAATGTTGACCAGAGATACGGAACGTTTTACAGAAAATTTAAAAAGGATTGATTTATCGCCACTGGGCAGCGCTGCACTGGCTGGAACTACCTTTCCAATCGACCGTCAATTTTCTGCAAAAGAATTAGGTTTTTCTGGTATTTATCAAAACAGCTTAGATGCTGTAAGTGATCGTGATTTTATCTTAGAATTCCTAAGTAACTGTTCCCTTTTAATGATGCACCTTTCGCGCTTTTGCGAGGAATTGATTTTATGGTGCAGTCATGAGTTTCAATTTGTTGAATTGACAGATACTTTCTCTACGGGAAGTTCCATTATGCCCCAAAAGAAAAATCCAGATATGGCTGAGCTCATTCGAGGGAAAACCGGGAGAGTTTACGGAAATCTTTTTGGTCTTCTAACATTGATGAAAGGTCTACCTCTTGCATATAATAAAGATTTTCAAGAAGATAAAGAAGGTATGTTTGACTCAAGTGAAACAGTCCTAGCTAGTTTAACGATTATGGATGGCATGATTGCGACAATGAAAGTCAACCAATCACGTATGTACGCCTCCACGCAAAAAGATTTTTCTAATGCAACAGAATTAGCCGATTATTTAGCTACCAAGGGAATCCCTTTCCGACAAGCGCATGAGATTGTCGGAAAACTTGTACTCCACTGCACACAAAAGGGCTGTTTTTTGCAGGATATTCCGCTAACTGAATACCAAGCAATCAGTTCATTAATTGAAGATGATATTTATGATACATTGCGCTCAGAAGTAGCCGTTAAAAGAAGAACTTCCGAAGGTGGTACTGGCTTTGACCAAGTAAGAGCACAAATCAACCACGCATTTGCTCAATTATCATCTGAATCCATTCACTTACCTTAAATTGTTCTGTTGAAAAGTTGTTATTATACATGGACGACCCACCTCATTCGCACAAAAAGACACGCGACTTATTCAAGCTGCGTGTCTTTTTTCTTCTATATTATAGAAATAAAAATTTAAGCATCGATTTCTGGTGCTTTTCCAAGGTGTGCTTGGATCATCCAGATGCGTTTTTCAGTTGCTGTTTTAAATTCGATAAAGATATCTTGTGTAGGATCGTCGCCTTCTTCACCAGAAACTTCAATTCCTTTTTGGTAAAGATCAGCTAAATAACGATAATTTTTCACTAACGTTTCTAAACGTTCTGGAATAGTACGATCCCAGCGTCCCACTTCGTCAGAAATTTTTGTATTGTCTGCAAACTCACGTAATGTTGAGTAAGGTGCGCCATCAAGCGTGATCAAACGTTCTGAGATTTCATCTAATTGATCATTCAGATCATCCATGAATTCGTCCATCATTGGGTGCAAAGTAAGAAAACCTGGACCTCTCATGTACCAATGTGTTTGATGCACTACAACAGACATTTGGCTTAAATCTGCAACTAATTGGTTCAATACTTCTTTTGTTTTTGGAAATTTCATTTTGTTACCTCCCTACATTTGTTTACATATAAAATCATAGTCAATTTTCAATTAAATGTACACTAAAACCAATTACCTGAGAATGATTTTCATCCCAATCATTGTTCAACTAAAATTTTTTCTGTGTAACTGCCGAAAAAACAAATGATATATCATTTTTTCGATAATTTTAATTAAATAATTTTCTGCGTTTCATTTTGCGTATTTCATTTTAGAAAGGGGCAAATCAGATGATACTTCATTTTATTATTGGTAGTTGTTTCGGATCATTTTTTTGTTTAATTGCACAGCGGCTTCCCGTTTACGAATCCATTCTATCACCTGGCTCACATTGTAATCACTGTCAAACACGCTTGGTCTGGTATGAACTGATTCCTTTATTCTCAATACTTTGGCAAAAGTTTCGTTGCCGCTATTGCCATTGTAAATTGTCAATCAGTTATTTTTCAGCTGAGACACTTTGCGGAGCTTTATTTAGCTGGCACTTTTACTTTTATCCGTGGGAGTTTCTTCCTTTATTTTGGATTAGCACAGCTTTTCTGTTAAGCCTAATGGATGTCTTTTATCTACTGATTGATTCGTTACTTCTTTATCTTTTTTGGGGAGTCCTGTGGTTTTCATGGCTTTTGACTGCCAGTTTTCACTGGGAGAGTGTCATCCTCGTCGTTTTTGTTATGTGCTTGCTTTTAGCATTTGTACCTAGGTCGTTAGGAATAGGTGATTGCTTACTGTTGATCTGTTGGAGCGGCGGATTATCATTTGCCTCTTTGGCTCAACTATTATTTATTGCGAGCTTACTAGGCGTAACGTTCTTCATTTTCTATTATTTACGTTACCAGAAACAACTTGTTCAACTTCCTTTCATTCCTTTTTTAACTATGGGATTAATAATTGTTTTAAGCAGTCCATAAATAAAAAACGATGCCCAGAGCCATCGCTTTTTACTTACAGCTATACAAAACAGAAATTCTTTTCATTATTTTTTAGAAATCTTATCTGTCCAATGTTTTCGGATAAAACCAGCACGGCCTGAACCTTCACGATATAAATTATAATGTACACGATTTTTTTTATAATAATCTTGATGATATTCTTCTGCTGGGTAAAAGGGAGCTCTTGGTTCAATTTTAGTTACAATTGGTTGTTGCTCAAATCGACCACTCGCTTCCAATTGCTGCTTAGACTCCTCTGCTAGTTTTTGTTCTTCCTCATTCCCATAATAAATAACTGGCCGATAGGAGTCTCCTCGATCAGCAAATTGCCCTAAAGCATCCGTTGGGTCTGTCTGTTGCCAATAAGTGTCCAGTAATCGTTCATAACTGATTACGTCAGGATCGTATTCAATTTCTACAGCTTCCGTATGTCCTGTTGTACCCGTTGTTACTTGTCCATAAGTTGGATTTGGAACGTGTCCGCCAGTATAACCAGAAGTGACCGAAATAATTCCTGGTTGCGTATCAAAAGGTTTTACCATGCACCAAAAACATCCGCCAGCAAAAATTGCTGTTTTCGTTTTACTTGTCATTTTAAGTCATCTCCTTTTCTTTATCATACTCATTTCTCAGAAAAGGGACATTATTTTGCTTGAAACAATGGCGCACAAAGTCTTATTTGGTTTACCCTCTAGGGGTATATTCCAAAAGATGTATGCTACTCTTCTTTACAAATAATAGAAACCAAGTTTTCCACATGTGGAAATTCTATTTCTATTTTTATTTATTGTTCTTGTGGATATTTCTGTCTGTTTCTAGCTCCTTTTTTATCCACAAAGTACAAAAGAGGTCGAACGTCAAGACGTTCGACCTCTTTTTATTTCAATTCAAAATTCTCAAGTGAATGATTTATTTTGTTTGATTATTGTTCATTGCATCTTCAGCAGCCATTTGTGCTTCAATATCAGAGATACTGTACACATTTTCGCTAGCCACACCAACTTCTTTTGGTTCCATATCACGGTAACGTTGCATACCAGTACCAGCTGGGATGATTTTACCGATGATAACATTTTCTTTCAAACCAAGAAGTGGATCTTTCTTACCGCGAATTGCAGCATCCGTCAAGACACGAGTTGTTTCTTGGAATGACGCAGCAGATAAGAAGCTGTTTGTTTCCAATGAAGCTTTTGTAATACCTAGCAAGACTGGACGAGATGTCGCAGGGACACCACCAGCAACTAAAGTATTGTAGTTTTGATCTTTGAAGTCTGCAATATCCATTAAAGTACCTGGTAAAATTTCTGTGTCACCTGGGTCCATTACGCGAACTTTACGTAACATTTGACGTACCATTACTTCAATATGTTTATCGCCGATTTCTACCCCTTGCATACGGTACACGCGTTGTACTTCACGCAATAGATAATTTTCAACAGATAAAACATCACGAACTTGCAACAATTGTTTAGGATCGATTGAACCTTCTGTTAATGGAGCACCACGATGGATCATATCGCCTTCAGCGACTTTCATACGTGCTGTATAAGGTACAGTGTACGTACGAGTATCTGTTTTACCTTTAATTGTTACTTCTTTTGTACGTGTTGCAGGATCTTCTGAGATATCAATAACATCACCAGTTACTTCAGTAATCACAGCTTGTCCTTTTGGATTACGTGCTTCAAAAATTTCTTGGACACGAGGAAGACCTTGAGTAATATCATCTCCGGCAACCCCACCTGTATGGAACGTACGCATTGTTAACTGTGTACCTGGTTCACCGATTGATTGAGCAGCGATTGTACCAACTGCTTCACCTACTTCAACATCAGAACCAGTTGCAAGGTTACGTCCATAACAATGTTTACATACACCATGTTTTGTATTACATGTGAATACTGAGCGAATCGTTACAGTTTCAACGCCAGCATCAACGATTTGTTTTGCGATATCTTCAGAAATTAATTCATTTCCTTCAATAATTAGTTCGTCTGTTTCAGGGTTACGGATTTCTTTACGAGTATAACGTCCAATTAAACGATCTTCTAATGATTCAATGATTTCATTTCCTTCACGAATTGCACGAATTTCAAGACCACGATCAGTACCACAATCTTCTTCACGGATGATGACATCTTGCGCTACGTCAACTAAACGACGAGTCAAGTAACCTGAATCGGCTGTCTTCAAGGCAGTATCGGTCATCCCTTTACGAGCCCCATGGGTTGAGATAAACATTTCTAAGACAGATAGTCCTTCACGGAAGTTTGAAATGATTGGCAATTCCATGATTCGACCATTCGGAGCGGCCATCAATCCACGCATACCGGCAAGCTGAGTAAAGTTGGAGATGTTACCACGAGCTCCAGAATCAGACATCATGAAGATTGGATTTTTTGCTTCCAAACCTTCCATCAGTTTTTGTTGGATTTCATCTTTGGCAGCATTCCAAACAGCGATTACGCGTTCATAACGTTCGTCATCTGTAATTAGACCACGACGGAATTGTTTTGTAATTGTTTCAACTTGTTTGTGTGCATTTTGGATAATTCCTTGTTTTTCTTCAAGAACACTGATATCCGCAATCCCTACAGTAATACCTGCATGAGTTGAATGTTTGTACCCTAAGTCTTTCATACGGTCAAGCATCTTAGATGTTTCAGTGACTTTAAAACGTTTGAAGACTTCAGCAATGATATTTCCTAAGTTTTTCTTCTTGAATGGCAAGATCAATTCTTGTTCTTTGATGTGTGCAGGAATATCTGTACCCGCTTCAACAAAGTATTTATCTGGCGTTTGAACAGTTAAGTTAAAGTCAGTTGGTTCATTCAAGTAAGGGAACTCTTGTGGCATGATTTCATTAAAGATAATCTTACCAACAGTAGTAATCATTGTGCGTTCTTTTTGCCAATCAGTAAATGGTTTGTCACCTAATGTGTTAGGGTTCACACCAATACGTGAGTGTAAATGAACGTAGCCGTTACGCCATGCAATCACAGCTTCATTTTGATCTCTGAAGACCATTCCTTCGCCTTCACGACCTTCTTCTTCCATAGTTAGGTAATAGTTACCTAAAACCATATCTTGAGAAGGTGTTACAACTGGTTTACCGTCTTTTGGATTCAAAATATTTTGTGCAGCAAGCATTAACATACGTGCTTCAGCTTGCGCTTCTTCATTCAATGGAACATGGACAGCCATTTGGTCTCCATCGAAATCGGCATTGTAGGCTTCACAAACAAGTGGATGCAAACGAATTGCACGTCCTTGGACCAATACTGGTTCAAACGCTTGAATACCAAGTCTGTGAAGTGTAGGTGCTCGGTTAAGTAATACTGGGTGTTCTTTGATTACGTCTTCTAAAACATCCCAAACTTCATCTTCTTGACGTTCGATTTTACGTTTTGCATTTTTGATGTTTGATGCAAGTTCACGTTGGACTAATTCACGCATTACAAATGGTTTGAACAATTCGATAGCCATTTCTTTTGGAAGACCACATTGATACATTTTTAAGAAAGGACCAACAACGATAACTGAACGACCTGAATAGTCAACACGTTTACCTAGTAAGTTTTGGCGGAAACGACCTTGTTTCCCTTTTAGCATATGAGAAAGAGATTTCAATGGGCGGTTACCTGGTCCAGTAACTGGACGGCCGCGACGACCATTGTCAATCAATGCATCAACTGCTTCTTGCAACATACGTTTTTCATTTTGAACAATGATTCCTGGTGCGTTCAAATCTAATAAACGTTTCAAACGATTGTTACGGTTGATTACTCGACGATACAAATCGTTTAAATCACTTGTTGCAAAACGTCCACCTTCTAATTGAACCATTGGACGTAAATCTGGAGGAATAACAGGAATAACATCCATAACCATCCAGCTTGGTTCATTTCCAGAGGCACGGAATGCTTCTAAAATATCTAAGCGGCGAATAGCACGTGTACGTTTTTGTCCTTGTGCTGATTTTAATTCTTCTTTTAATTCTGCAACTTCTGCATCCAAATCAACATTATCTAGTAATTGTTTGATTGCTTCCGCACCCATTGCAGCTTGGAATTCTTGACCATACTGTTCACGTTTTTCACGATATTCACGTTCAGTCAATAATTGTTTCTTCTCTAAATTAGTATTACCTGGTTCGATAACTACATAAGAGGCAAAGTAAATGATTTCTTCTAATGCGCGTGGACTCATGTCTAAAACAAGACCCATACGTGAAGGAATACCTTTAAAGTACCAGATATGTGAAACAGGAGCAGCTAATTCAATGTGACCCATACGTTCACGACGAACTTTCGAGCGAGTAACTTCTACTCCACAACGGTCACAAACAATTCCTTTATAACGGATACGTTTGTATTTTCCGCAGGCACATTCCCAGTCTTTTGTAGGACCAAAAATCCGCTCACAGAACAACCCTTCGCGTTCAGGTTTTAAGGTACGATAGTTAATCGTCTCAGGCTTTTTAACTTCGCCGTAAGACCAGCTTCTGATTTTTTCGGGAGAAGCCAAACCTATTTGCATACTTTCGAATTTATTTACATCGATCAAAAGGGGTTCCCTCCATTTCGTTTAATGGCAAAACCACAAGGCGGCTGATCATCGACCGCCTCGCAGCCCATAGACCGGATTAGTCTAATTTATCTTCTGCAGTTTCAAAGTTTTGAATCGCATCTTCATGCACTTCTTCAACTTGTTCTGCAGCTTGTTTTTCTAATTCTTTTGCAGATTGTTGTTCAGCAAATTTTGTTAAAGCATCTACTGTAATCAAATCATCATCTTCGTCATCCATGTCGCGTAATTCGATTTCTTCGTCTTGGATATCTAAGACACGCATGTCTAAACCTAATGATTGTAATTCTTTAACTAATACACGGAATGATTCTGGTACACCAGGTTTTGGAATTGGTTCGCCCTTAACGATTGCCTCGTATGTTTTCACACGACCAACAACATCATCTGATTTGTATGTCAAGATTTCTTGTAGGGTATAAGCAGCACCATAAGCTTCCAGTGCCCAAACTTCCATTTCCCCAAAACGTTGTCCACCAAATTGAGCTTTACCACCCAATGGTTGTTGTGTAACCAATGAGTAAGGTCCAATTGAACGAGCATGTAATTTATCATCGACCATGTGGGCAAGTTTAATCATATACATAACCCCAACAGACACACGTCCATCAAAAGGTTCCCCAGTACGTCCATCATAAAGAACTGTTTTAGCATCGCTAGCCATACCAGCTTCACGAACTGTTGCCCAAACATCTTCATCAGTCGCGCCATCAAATACAGGAGTCGCTACGTGGATTCCTAATTGACGTGCAGCCATACCTAAGTGTAATTCTAATACTTGTCCGATGTTCATCCGAGATGGTACCCCTAATGGATTCAACATGATATCGATTGGTGTTCCATCAGGTAAGAATGGCATATCTTCTTCTGGCATAATACGGGATACAACCCCTTTATTACCATGACGACCGGCCATTTTATCCCCTTCATGAATTTTACGTTTTTGAACGATATAAACACGAACGAGCATGTTAACACCTGGTGACAATTCATCGCCAGCTTCACGAGTAAAGATTTTTACGTCGTGAACGATTCCGCCACCACCATGTGGTACACGTAATGAAGTATCGCGAACTTCACGAGCTTTTTCGCCAAAGATTGCATGTAGCAAGCGTTCTTCTGCTGATAATTCAGTTACACCTTTTGGAGTGACTTTACCAACAAGTAAATCGCCATCTTGAACTTCCGCACCAATGCGGATAATGCCCATTTCATCTAAGTCTTTCAAAGCGTCTTCCCCAACGTTAGGGATTTCGCGAGTAATTTCTTCAGGTCCTAATTTTGTATCACGAGCTTCTGATTCGTACTCTTCAATATGAATTGAAGTATAAACATCATCTTTTACAAGACGACGGCTCATGATAATCGCATCTTCATAGTTGTAACCTTCCCAAGTCATGAAACCAACTAAAACGTTTTGTCCTAGCGCCATTTCACCTTGTTCCATAGAAGGTCCATCTGCTAAAGTATCACCTTTTTCAACGCGTTCACCTAAAAGGGCGATTGGGCGTTGGTTATAACTTGTTCCAGAGTTTGAACGACGGAATTTTGTTACAACATATTTATCTAATGCTCCGTTATCACGACGAACACGGATTTCTGAAGCATCTACATACTCAACGACACCGTCATGTTTACACAATAATGCAGCACCTGAGTCATGCGCAGATTTATATTCCATACCAGTACCAACCCATGGTGATTGCGGATTGATCAATGGAACAGCTTGACGCTGCATGTTGGCACCCATCAAGGCACGGTTGGAGTCATCGTTTTCCAAGAAAGGAATACATGCTGTCGCAACAGCAACTACTTGCTTAGGAGAAACGTCCATGTAGTCAACTTTATCAATAGAAACTTCTAAGTTTTCACTTTGTGCACGAGCCATTACAACGTCTTCAGCAAATGTACCATCTTCATTTAGAAGGCTGTTTGCTTGGGCAACGATATAGTGGTCTTCAATGTCAGCAGTTAGGTAATCAATTTGATCAGTAACACGCCCTGTCGCGCGATCAACTCGGCGATATGGTGTTTCAATAAAACCAAACTTATTAACTTTTGCATAACTTGACAAACTGTTAATTAATCCGATATTCGGACCTTCAGGGGTTTCAATCGGACACATACGACCATAGTGAGAATAGTGAACGTCACGAACTTCATAACCAGCACGGTCACGAGTCAAACCACCAGGCCCTAAGGCTGATAGACGACGTTTGTGTGTTAACTCACCCAATGGATTTGTTTGGTCCATGAACTGTGATAGCTGTGAAGAACCAAAGAATTCTTTGATACTTGCTACAACTGGACGAATATTAATCAATTGTTGTGGTGTTAAAGTCTCTGTGTCTTGAATAGACATTCTTTCACGTACCACACGTTCCATACGAGCTAAACCAATACGGAATTGATTTTGTAATAATTCACCAACTGAACGGATACGACGATTACCTAAGTGGTCGATATCATCAACATTCCCGATATCTTCCATTAAGTTCAAGAAGTAACTCATTGAAGCAATAATATCTGCAGGACGAATTGTCTTAACAGCTGCTTCTGGGTAACCATTACCGATTACGTTAACTTCACGTTCTGGATCTTTTGGTGAAAAGACTTTGATCACTTGAACAGTCATTGGATCAGTTACTACACCGTCTTCAGATGGGTAATAAGTAACTGAGTTTAAGCCATTGTCAATAAATGGAGCTAATGTTTCCATCACTTGGTGAGTCAACACAGTTCCTTTTTCAACGATGATTTCACCAGTTTCTGGATCAACTAATGTTTCAGCTAATGTTAAGTTTAATAGACGTGTTTTTAAGTCTAATTTCTTATTTACTTTGTAACGACCAACATTTGCTAAGTCGTAACGTTTTGGATCGAAGAAACGAGCATTTAATAAGTTACGAGAACTATCTGCTGTTTTTGGTTCTCCTGGACGTAAACGTTCGTAAACATCTTTCAAACCTTCTTCTGTACGTGAATCACTTGCATTTTTGTGCAAGTCTTTTTCAATAGTGTTACGCAATGTTTCGCTATCGCCGAAGATTTCAAAAATCGTATCATCAGAACCAAATCCTAATGCACGAACCAAAACAGTCAAAGGAATTTTACGTGTACGGTCGATACGTACATAAGAAATATCTTTTGCATCAGTTTCCATTTCCAACCAAGCACCACGGTTAGGAATAACTGTTGAGCCAAAGCCTTCTTTTCCGTTTTTATCTATTTTCCCATGGAAGTAAACACCTGGTGAACGAACTAATTGAGAAACAATTACACGTTCAGCACCATTGATAATAAATGTACCTTGTTCAGTCATTAGTGGGAAATCGCCAAAGAATACTTCTTGTGCTTTGATTTCACCTGTTTCACGATTTGTTAAACGCAAAGTAACATGTAATGGTGCAGAATAGTTAGCGTCATGTGCGCGAGCTTCTGCTACTGTATACTTAGGTTCCTTAAGTTCATAATCCACAAATTCCAAAGATAAATTGCCATTAAAATCATCGATTGGCAAAATGTCTTCAAACATTTCTCTAAGTCCTTCATCTAAGAACCATTGGTAAGAGTCTGTTTGAATTTCAATCAAATTTGGTAATTCCAACACTTCACTGATGCGTGCGAAACTTCTACGTTCGCGATGTTTTCCGTATTTTACTACGTGTCCAGCCAAGCTCTTCACCCCTCTAAAATGTCATTCAAAAAGACTACCCGACTAATTGTTACAAAAATATTTCAAATATTTTTTTTAGGTAACAACAGACATTTTTTGCGGCTTTTAGGCAAAAAAAAACCAAAAATAGAACAATCTCTTGAAAACTTACTTTCGTGAGCTCCTACTTTTGTTTCTCTTATAAAGCCGAAACGGACAATATTTCGTTTCTGCCTTTCATTCATCAGATAGTTTTTGCAACTTCATATAATACACGTATTTCGTACAAAAGTCAACCTCTCATCGCTTACCTCACTTGCTTTCGCAACCTTTTCTTAATTTTTCATCTACTACCAATTTTTTTCATTGTTCACTTTTGTGTTGACAGACCAAACCTCCTTTGCTAAGATTGAGAAAATTTATTTTGTGGAGGAACTACTATGATTACTAATCGAATAACACCAACACAACTGAATAACTTTTACTTTAGCTACTTTAGATAGGTTTGTATTCATCATGATGGATACAAACGTTAAACAACTTGTTTGTATCTATGATGGCTAAAGAACTTTGTATTACGCAAAAAGCCACGTAGACATTACGCTAAGTGGCTAAGCAAAGAAAATACAAAGTATTTCTGGTACCATACTTTTCTATTTATTTTCTCGCTTTTTCGAATCCATTTAGACGTCATGTCTGAATGGATTTTTTTGTTTCTTAAAACTAAGGAGGAAATCAAATGAAAAAGAATGTATTAATTGGACTTGGACTAACAGTATTACTTGCACTAGGCGGCTGTGCTCAAAAAAGCGAAGCAAAAAATGGCGATGAAGAAATGAAAACCGTCGGCGTACTTCAACTTGTACAACATAATTCACTCGACGATTCCTATAAAGGATTCAAAGAAGGCTTGTCAGAAGGTGGCTACGTTGAAGGCAAAAATTTAACGATTGACTATCAAAACGCTCAAAACAATCAGGATAACTTGAAAAGTATGAGCGAAAAATTAGTCAAAGAAAAACCTGATTTATTATTGGGAATTGCAACACCTGCTGCCCAATCATTACTAAATGAAACGACAACTATTCCAATTACTGTTACTGCGGTGACTGATTTAAAAGAAGCAAAACTAGTTTCTTCCAACAAAGAACCTGGCGGGAACGTCACTGGAACTTCTGATATGGTTCCAATCAAAAAACAAATTGATTTATTACTAAGCATCGTTCCTGGCGCTAAAAAAATCGGAATCATGTACAACAACGGTGAAGCAAACTCTAAGCTTCAAGGCGATCTTGCTCAAAAAGAATTAAAAAAAGCGGGAATCAAAGTAAAAGTCTTAACTGCCAACTCCACCAACGATGTTCAACAAGTAACGAAAAGTTTAGCCAAAGATGTTGATGGTATTTATATTCCAACAGACAATACATTTGCTAGTGCCGCAAGTGTCGTTGGTGAAGTCGCAAAAGAAACGCAGACCCCTGTCGTCGCTGGTTCAGCTGCACAAGTAAAAGAAGGCGGACTTGCAACTGTCGGCATTGATTATGAAAAACTTGGAAAACAAACTGGAATCATGGCTGCAAAAATTCTTGATGGAAAAGCAACACCCGACTCACTTCCTGTCGAATCTGCAGACGATTTAGAACTAGTTGTGAATGAAAAAATGGCAGATGCTTTAGGGATTGATCCTTCCAGCATCAAAGTAGCCGAATAGCAGACAATAGGAGGAGCAAAACATGTTAAATCTACTTTCAATTTTCTTATCATCTGCCTCACAAGGTGTTCTTTGGGCATTATTAGCAATTGGTGTTTATATTACGTTTCGTATTTTAGATATTGCTGATTTAACTGCTGAAGGAAGTTTTCCTTTAGGTGCTGGAATTGCAGCAATGAGTATTACACAAGGAATTCATCCTTTGCTTGCCTGCCTGCTAGGTTTTTTAGGCGGTGCGTTAGCTGGATTAGTTTCTGGCTTGCTTCATACCAAACTAAAAATCCCTGCATTACTTGCAGGGATCATTACCATGACAGGTTTGTATTCTGTGACCTCACGAGTGATGGGCGCACCTAATATCTCATTGCTTGGACAGCCCACTATTTTTGAATGGGTCGAATCATTGGGTGTTTCAAAAACAACTGCCGTTTTAATTGTCGGTTTATGTATCGCTTTACTGATTGTTTTTCTACTAGTGTTTTTTTTAAGAACAGAAACAGGGCTTGCAATTCGAGCAACGGGAGACAACCTAGCGATGAGCGAAGCAAATGGAATCAACACGGATAACATGAAAATCATTGGCTATATGATCTCCAATGGTTGTATTGCTTTAGCTGGCTCATTGCTTGCACAAAACAATGGCTTTGCTGACTTGAATTCTGGAATTGGCACAATTGTTATTGGCTTAGCTTCGATTATTATTGCGGAAGTTTTATTCCGTAACCAACCTCTACTTTCACGTTTCTTAACAGTCATTCTTGGTGCAGTGATTTATCGCTTCATTTTGGCACTCGTTTTCGAATTGAATGTCGAACCTAGTGACTCTAAATTAGCTTCTGCATTAGTTTTAGTTATCTGTTTATCTTTCCCACAAATTCAAGAAAAATTGCGCATTCCTAAATTCAATCGAGGAGGGAACAACAAATGAGTCCTGTATTGACAATTAAAGATTTACATCATACTTTTGAAAAAGGAACAACAAACGAAAATCATGTACTAAAAGGAATCAACCTCGCACTCCAACCAGAAGATTTTGTAACAATTATTGGAGGAAATGGTGCTGGAAAATCTACCTTACTTAATAGCATTGCGGGAACTTTTACTGTCGATCAAGGGCAAATTCTCTTACGTGAACAAGACATTACCAAAAAATCTGTAGTAGAACGTTCCAAAAATATCAGCCGTGTATTCCAAGATCCCAAGCTAGGGACAGCTGTTCGCTTAACTGTTGAAGAGAATTTAGCTCTTGCAATGAAACGAGGCAAAAAACGTGGTTTCTTTCGTGGCGTAAAGCCTCAGGACCGCCAATTTTTTAAAGAACAACTAGCAAGCCTGAATTTAGGATTAGAAAATCGTTTGACTACAGAAATTGGTTTATTATCTGGCGGGCAACGACAAGCAATCACATTATTAATGGCGACGTTACAACGCCCCGAATTGATTTTATTAGATGAACATACTGCTGCACTGGATCCGGCAACTTCTGCTACTGTAATGGAATTGACTCAGAAATTAATTCAGGAACAAAAATTAACAGCTTTCATGGTTACACATGATATGGAAGATGCCATTCGTTACGGCAATCGCTTAATCATGTTGCATCAAGGGCAAATCGTTGTTGATATTGCAAATGAAGAAAAACAACAATTAACTGTTACTAAATTACTTGATCTTTTCAAAAAGAATAGCGGTACAACACTGAAAGAAGATACTGTTCTTTTAGCTTAATTCAATAAAAAGAAAAGCAGCTGAAATTAACTTTTTACTATTGTATACGAAGAAAGCCAGAATTTGATACAATAGCAAAAAAGGAGTTGGATAATCAGATGGCTACAAAAGATACTGTACTTCGTTTACTAAAAAATTCAACGACATTTCTTTCTGGAGAAAAAATTGCCCAAGAACTACAACTTTCTCGTACCAGTGTTTGGAAAGCAATCAAAGAATTAGAAAAAGCGGGCTATCAATTTGAACATGGGCCAACCGGCTATCGGTACTTACCCTCTGATGTACTAGACGCAACAGAAATCAAACAGGAACTTCAGAACGACCAGCCACATTTGCACGTGCAGACAATGGCTACTTCTGAATCAACGATGCAAGATGCAAAACTAGTTGCCGCAAAAGGAGCAGACTACCCTGCATTATTTGTGGCAGACATGCAGGAAAATGCACGTGGTCGTTTCGGCCGACCATTTTTTGCCGAACCAGAACGTGGCATTTACATGAGTTTACTTTTGCATCCCAACCAAGAGTTTGATGAATTACCTCAATACACTTTAGTTGCAGCCAGCGCTTGTGCTAAAGCAATCGAAAAACTTACGGGGGCATCAACTCAAATCAAATGGGTCAATGATATTTATATCAATGGTAAAAAAGTTTGTGGTATTTTATCAGAAGCGATTAGCGATATGGAATCTGGCAGAATCAGCCATGTAATTATTGGGATGGGTATTAATTTTTCATTACCACAAAATGAATTTCCCCAAGAAATACAGCAAAAAGCAACTTCTATATTTCCTGATGGTCATGCAACGATTACTCGTAATCAATTAATCATTGAAATTTGGAAAGAATTATTTGCTTACTTACGTGAGCCAGCAAATAAAGAATACTTATCCTTCTATCGAAAAAAATCATTTGTTTTAGGTAAACAAGTTTCTTTTACTCAAAAAGGTATCACGTATCATGGCGTTGCTAAATCAATTACGAATACAGGTGAATTAGTAGTTCAAACCCCTCAAGAACTTAAAATATTATCTTCTGGGGAAATCAGTCTTTCATCAATCAATTAAAAATACGCATACCTTATGACAAATTTTCTATCATAAGATATGCGTATTTTTTATTAGATATTTTGAAAAAGAATAGTTAACAATAATCCTAAAACATAGCTACCATTAAACAAAATCATGTTTTTGATGGAATAACTAAAACTAATTGGTTGTGGCAAACTTTTTTTGAATGCTTGCAAGTTCCCGTGAATTTTCGGAAAAGTTGCTAAGATAATCAAGATTGGCCATTCAAATACGCCCGTCAACAATCCTAATAATATCGCTACATAACTAGCATACATCAAGCTTTGAAAAAGAACTGTTCCCACTGGGCGACCAATATAAAACACTAACGTATAACGATGATTTTCAATGTCTCGATCAAGATCTCTTAAATTATTGGCTAGCATGATATTGGCAATTGTAAAAACTAATGGTAAAGAAGCAAGAACAATAGCCGCAACTGCCCAAAAATTTCCTTCCAACGTAAAATTACCAGTTTGGAAATCAATCATTAAATCATAGACATTCGTATTATGAGTATTGACATAAACAACCATTGCAAAAATCCCCAGACCCATCGTAAATCCACTAAAAATTTCTCCTAATGGCATACGTGATAAAGGAATGGGACCAAAAGTATAAAACACACCAATAAAACAGCAAACAGCGCCCATCACTAACAGTAACCAGCCCGTTTGGATTGTCAAAATG
The DNA here is from genome assembly GCF_040887505.1 of Enterococcus sp. C50. Lineage (NCBI taxonomy): Bacteria > Bacillati > Bacillota > Bacilli > Lactobacillales > Enterococcaceae > Enterococcus > Enterococcus sp. C50. Next base: position 144,049 of record NZ_JBFOFW010000006.1, read on the forward strand.
ATACCGATAATAAAAACAAATGCAATCATTCCCAAAATCATATTTCGAATAATTTTTGGTGAAGTATTTGTTCGACCAATTACGTTTTCTTGATATTTATAGACTTCCGAATGCGCTTTTTGATAATCCATATAATTATTGATTGCTGTCGTTGCTAAATCAAAAACTAACATTCCTATAAAAAATAAAAGTGTACTTAACCAGTGTACTTCATGAAAAAAAGCGATAGAGAATAAGACCCCTATCGCAAAAGGAAATACACTTGCCACTTTTGTTCGAATCTCAACGACTTCTAAAAAAATTTTCAGTGACATCTGCTTACTCCTATTCTAGCTTCGAACGATCACCCATTGAGTAATCTGAGTCCTCCGCTAATTTGAATTCATCTTTGATTGGATCAGTCACATAGACTTTTCCTTCTTTGGTAACAAAAATAGCATTTGTTCCATTATCTAATTCTTCAACATAAGATAACCCTTTTTTCACACCCATTGAGAAAACTGCTGTTGAAAGGCCGTCACCATCAATTGATTTATTTGTGATGATTGTCACACTAGCAATATCATTGTCAAAAGGATATCCTGTTTGAGGATCAAATAAATGATGGTATTTCACACCATCTACTTCCAAATAGCGTTCATAAATTCCAGAGGTTACGAGCGTTTTATTTTTTTCTTTGATTGTCCCTAAAACCGAACCACGAGCAAGATTAGGATCCTGAATGCCGACATTCCAATCTTGATTTTCTCCACGAGGACTGTGTCCTAAAACATACACATTTCCGCCTAAATCAACAATTGCTGTTGTTACGCCGTTATCTTTTAGTACCTTGACAACTTCATCCGTAATGTATCCTTTAGCAATTGCCCCTAAGTCAATAATCATTCCTTTTTCTTTTAAGTAAACAGTTTTTTCTTCATCATTCAATTCAATTTTATGATAGTCAACTAATTTTAAAGCTTGATCAATTTCTTCTTGTGATGGTTTTCTGGCATCATCAAAACCAATGCGCCACAGTTGTGTTACTGAACCAATTGCCATGTCAAAACCGCCACGAGAATCTTCACTATATTCATACGCTTTCTTCACAAGTGAATAAACATCATCAGAAACTTTAACAGGTTTAATACCTGCTTGTGCATTGACCTCATCAATCTCGGAACCTGATTGATTGATTGTAATTTTGTCGCCTAATTCTTTTACTCGATCAAAGGCTGGTGTTAATACAGATTTTTTTCCTTCATCATACACTCGTATTCGTACATAAGTTCCTAACAAGAATTTTTCTTGTGCATATGGTTCACTCAAAATTCCTTTGGCTGGTTTATCGCTATCAGCTGTCTTTTCAGATGATGAACCACAACCAACTAGTGCAACTAAGGTACATACGGCTATTAAGGAAAGTAGTAATTTTTTACGCATAATTTTCCCCTTTTTACTTATTCTCAAGTTATCATACCTTCTTTTTTTCTAAATGAAAAGGTCGACACCAAAAAGAAAGAGGCTGATCCCAATTAAGTGATCAGCCCGTCATCATTTCTTGTTTAATTATTTAGTTACGATGTTGTCAACTTCAATTGTCGTTGTATCGCCTTTTTCAGCAGCATTGATCAATTGTTGACCATACATAATAAATGAATGTGAGCTATGTGTAGCACCTGTTACTACTTCTACATCAGCTGGTGAACCGTCTTCTTCACTCATCACTTTAACTAATTCTTCGTTTAGTTCTGGGATGTATGTTTCTGGAGCAGTTCCGCTTTTTTCTTTCATTGATTTGTTGTATTCAGCGTCATCTTGTTTTGATTTTCCATCTGCATTGATGTAATCAAAGTTTGATTTTGTAACTTTACCATCAGCTACAGTTAATTCAAATGTTGTACGGTAACCATTTTTTTCATTTTTTTCTTCTAAAGTATAAGTACCATCTTTCAAGTCAGCACCATTATCAATTTCAATTGTTTCTGTGTTTCCAGCTTGAGCAGCTTGGACTAATTGTTGAGCGTAATTTTGGAAGCTTTCTGATGAATGAGTCGCTCCTGTTACTACTTCTACATCACCTGGGTTTTGTGCTTCAACAAATTTTTCATTTAATTCAGGAATAAATGCTTCTGGATTTGTACCAGATTTTGCTTTCATATTTTTATTGTAATCAGCATCTTCTTGTTTTGATTTTCCATCTTCATTTACATTGTCATAGTTTGATTCAGTGATCTTTCCATCTTTAACAACGATTGTGAACACGGTACGATAACCATTTGAATAATTTTTTTCTTCTAATTTATATGTGCCATCTTGTAATTCTCCACCTGCGATTACAGTTGCAGTTGATTCAGTTGTTGAACTTTGTGAAGATTGTGCAACTGAAGATTCTGAAGTTGAACTTTCTGAACTACTGTTGTTGTCTGCTCCACAAGCTCCTAATACCAAGGCTGAAAACGCTAAAACAGCAAATCCAGTTACAAAACGATTCTTTTTCATTATTAACCCACCAATCCCTTTTTATAATTCTTATAAATAATTTGTGATTCATTATACATTCTAATGAATCACACCAATAAGTCAACCGTTTTCTTAAAAAAATAACATGAATATGTAAATCGTTTTCTTTCAGTAACTTTCGTGAAAAAAGCGCTTAATAATCTTTTGATTAAAAAATGGAAAAGGAGTTAGACAAATTTACATAACGTATATATAATGTAAAATGATTGTGTAATAATTATCAAACTGAAATGTTTACTAAGGAGCGGATTATCAATGACAAAGCAAAACATTGTCGTTGTAGGTGCAGGGTATGCCGGTGTGTCAGCAACAAAATTACTGGCAAAAAAACTTAAAAAAGAAGACGTAACGATCACTTTGATTGATCGCCATTCTTATCACACTATGATGACAGAACTACATGAAGTTGCCGGAGGACGTGTTGAACCAGAAGCCATTCAATATGACTTACAACACTTATTCTCTCGCCAAAAAAATGTGCAATTAGTTACCGATACAGTAATTGGTATCGACAAAGAAAAGAAAATTGTTAAAACAAAACTAGGTACTTATCCATTTGATCAATTGATTTTAGGTATGGGTGGTGAACCAAATGATTTCGGAACTCCTGGAGTGAAGGAACATGGATTCACACTTTGGTCATTTGAAGACTCAGTAAAAATTCGTGAACACATTGAAACAACTGTTGCTAAAGCAGCAATTGAACCAGATGATGCCTTACGAAAAGCAATGCTAACATTCGTTGTCTGTGGTTCTGGATTCACTGGGATTGAAATGATTGGTGAGTTAATCGATTGGAAAGCTCGTTTAGCAAAAGACTATAAATTAGATCCAAACGAAATTACTTTAATGGTTGTTGAAGCAATGCCAACAATTTTAAATATGCTTGATCGTAACGACGCTGCTAAAGCAGAACGTTACTTACAAAAGCACAACGTTGAACTATTGTTAAATTCACCAATCGTTGAAGTGGATGCGGATCACATTAAATTAAAAGACGGACGTCAAATTCCAACACACACATTAATTTGGACTGCTGGTGTCAAAGGTACAACGGATGCTGCTGACTTTGGTCTTGAAACAGCACGTGGCCAACGTCTAGTTGCTAATGAATACATGCAAGCTAAAGGATATGAAGATAAAAACATTTATATCATTGGTGATTTAGTATTCTATGAAGAATTTCCAAATACACCAACTCCTCAAATCGTTCAAGCGGCTGAACAAACAGGTCATACTGCTGCTGCAAACATCGTCGCTTCTATTAAAGGCGGCGAGAAACATAAATTCAAAGGAAATTATCAAGGATTTATGGTTTCAATTGGAGCCAAATGGGGCGTTGCAAACTTATTTGATAAAATTCATTTAAGCGGATTTTTAGCTATCATTATGAAACATATCGTTAACTTAAAATATTTCTTCGATATTCGTTCTGGTTACTATATGTTCCAATACTTGATGCATGAGTTCTTCCACATTAAAGATGATCGTAATGTTGCCCGCGGACATTCTTCACGTTACGGAAATGTTTTGTGGAGTGTTCCTCTTCGTGTTTTCTACGGACTGGTATGGTTTATAGAAGCTGGTAAGAAAATTGTTGGTGATGGTGAAGTACTAAAACCTAGCACTTGGTTTGGTGAAGGTTCATGGTTCCAAGGAAATAGCGTATTCCCTTGGACATGGGAATACAACGTTGCAGATGTTGCAAGTGGCGCATCAGCAGCCGGTGATGCAACAACAGCTGCGAGTGGTGCTGGTGAAGCAACAGCAGAAACAGCTACACAAGCTGCACACTTTGGTTTAAGTTACGCTTATGGCGAACAACCAATGGCAGTTATCGAAAAATCACCAAATTGGTTTACAAAAATCATGCAATTTATTATGCCCAATAATGACGTTGCAATGTTCTTCCAAAAATTCATGGTCTTCTTCGAAATTGCTTTAGCATTAGCATTGATTGCAGGATTATTTACATGGTTATGTAGTGCAACAACAATCGTTCTTGTCATTACTTTCTGTCTATCAGGTATGTTCTATTGGGTAAACATTTGGTTTATCTTTGTAGCATTCGCACTTATGAATGGTTCTGGTCGCGCAATTGGTTTAGATCGTTGGGTTATCCCATGGTTACAACGTACACTAGGTAGTTGGTGGTATGGTAGACCAAAAGCTCGCTACGGCGAAAAATAAAATGATTTTAGAAGAAAGTTCTAGGGGAACCTAGGACTTTCTTTTGTTCCTATGCTAAAATTGGAGCAGTTATTCTGGAACAAGGGGGTCAATTACAGAATGAAAGATTTTATCAAGAAAAGTTTACTCAAACCATGGGATATTTTCATCATTATGCTTTTGATTGTCCTTTCTTTTCTACCAATTATTATTTTTGGGAGTCAACAAAGTCAGTCTGTTGCAGAAAAAGAAGCTGTTTTACGCGTAGATGGAACAGAAATCAAAACGTTTCCTTTAATCAGTGGAAATAAGAGCTATACTTACACATATACAGATGCAGATGGCGACTACAATATTATTGAGATTGCCGGTGATAAAATACGAATGAAAGAAGCAGATTGTGGGGATCAAATTTGTGTTCGTCGTGGATGGGTAACGAAAAACGGCGAGACAATTGTTTGTTTACCTCATAAATTAGTGATTGAAGTTCGATCAACAGACGGGAGTGAGGCAGACAGCTTGATTTACTAGCTGGAAAAATTATGAGCAAACTACAAAAATTAATTTATATCTCCTTACTCGTGGCTCAAGGAGTCATTATTGGTTTATTAGAGAATATGATTCCTTACCCGTTTGCTTTTGCTCCTGGTGCAAAATTAGGATTAGCAAATTTAATTACCATTGTAGCCATTTTTACAATGAAAAAAAGAGATAGTTTCCTCTTGATTTGGTTGCGTTTATTTTTAACAACTTTACTTGGCGGAACGATTTCAACTTTTCTTTATAGTATGAGCGGTGCTTTATTGAGTTACTTTGGAATGCTTTTGATAAAACAATTAGGGCCAAAACGCGTCAGCATTATTGGAATCAGTGCTACAGGTGGTTTTATGCATAATGTAGGTCAATTAGTCACTGCGTCCTTTATTGCCCAATCTTGGACAGTTATGCTGTACCTACCTGTCCTTTCAATTTTTGGCATTTTATCTGGAATCGCAATTGGTATTGCCGCAAATTATTTATTACAGCATGTCCAAACACTTCAACGATTCCAACTGGATTATGAACGGGAAACCAAACAAAAATGGAGCCCAGTGTTTTTAAAAAAATAATCGTTATACGAGGAGTTTTTTATGAATCTACATCCAATGTGGAAAAATTACCCAACTTTAGCTTTAGAACTAGAAGCTACGTTAACCAAAATGGAACAAATCATCAATCTTAAAAATAAACCTGTCGAGCAAGCAATTCGTGAAACAATTCATGCTGGTGGGAAGTTATTACGACCAGCTTATCAATTACTTTTTTCACAATTTGGATCAGAACGTGATCGTGACAAAGCAATTTCGCTTGCTGCGTCAATTGAAATGTTACACACAGCAACACTCATCCACGATGATATCGTTGATGAGTCAGATTTACGCCGTGGAAAGCCCACTTTACGTAATCAATTTGGGAACACCGTTGCCGTATACGCGGGCGATTATTTATTTGTTTGTTGTTTCAAGTTATTATCAGACTACTCAACATCACTTAAAAGTTTACAACTAAACTCAAGAAGTATGGAAAAAGTACTCGATGGTGAACTTGGACAAATGGATGACCGTTATCAATACAATTTATCTGTAAAAGAATATTTAGAAAATATCTCAGGAAAAACCGCTGAACTCTTCCAATTGAGTTGTTTTATTGGTGCCTATGAAAGTGGTACATCTGAATATTTTGCTAAAAAAGCAGGTGAAATTGGCAAAAATATCGGACTTGCTTTTCAAATCATTGATGATATCTTAGATTACACACAAGACAGTGAGGAAATTGGTAAACCGGTTTTGGAAGACATGCGTCAAGGTGTCTACTCACTACCATTGATTTATTCTTTGCAAAAGGAACAGGCTGCCTTACTTCCTTATTTAGAAAAAAGAGGAGATATGAATCTTGAAGACGTCAACACAGTCCGACAATTAGTTCATGAATTTGGTGGTGTTAAACACGCACAACGATTAGCTGCTAAATATACCGATGCTGCTTTGAAAGATATTCAAAAATTACCTCAAACAACTGAACAAACCAAAGAAAATTTATTAACTTTAACACAAACAATTTTGACTAGAACAAATTAAAAACGTTCAAGCAAAAAAATCAATAGTGATTTTTTGCTTGAACGTTTTTTATTTTATGAATTTTCTAGCGCATAGTTACGAATTCTTCTGCCCCAGTTGGATGAATAGCCACTGTGTCATCAAAATCTGCTTTTGTTGCACCCATTTTGATGGCAACAGCAAAACCTTGTAACATTTCATCTACACCTACACCAACAGCATGTAGCCCAACGATTTTTTCTTCTTTTCCAACACAAATCAGTTTCATTTCACATTTTTGACGATAGTCACTCAGTGCAAAGTACATTGGAGTAAAACGTGAGCGATAAACTTTGATTTCTTTTTCACCATATTTTTCCAATGCCTCTTCTTCTGTCAAACCAATCGTAGCAATTGGTGGATGTGTAAAGATCACAGTCGGAACTAAGTTATAATCCAAATGTTCATCTTTCTTGTCATTAAATAAACGCTCTGATAACCGGCGTCCAGCAGCAATTGCCACTGGTGTTAGATCGATTTTCCCAATGACGTCACCCACAGCAAAAATATGTTCATCTGTTGTATTTTGATACTTATCAACTTGAACAAAACCTTTTTTTGTAAGTGTTACATTTGTATTTTCTAGTCCAAGATTTTCAGTATTAGGTACACGACCACCTGCAAAAAGCACACAGTCACCCGTTAACGTATTACCGTTCTCAAAAACAACTGTATAATCTTCTTCATTTTTGATAATCTCAACCGCTGTATGATTAGCAAAAGTCTTCATTCCTGCTGATTGGTATATTTCAATCAGGTTATCTGATAGCATCTTATCAAATGTGCGTAAGGGTCTTTCTTTTCGATATGCCCACATCACTTCACTACCAAACCCTTGCAACACGCCAGAAAGTTCTGCAGCAATATATCCTGCACCTAGTACAACTGTTCGAGCTGGTAACTCAGTTAATTCAAAGAAACCGTTAGAATCAATTGCGTATTCACCACCAGGGATTTTCATTTGACTTGCACGACCACCTGTCGCAATTAAAATTTTAGGTGCTTGGTATTGTTCACCATTTACTTCAACTGTTTGACTATCAATAAATGTTGCATATCCCTTAATTGCATCTACTTGATTACTGTCTAATCCTCGCTGATAAGCTCCATGTAAAAAGTCGATATATTTTTGACGTTTTTCTACTAATTCGGAAAAGTCAACCTTCGTTACATCTGCTTGAATTCCATAGCTTGATGCATCTCGCTCAATTGTTTCTAAAATCGTGCTTGCTTGCCACATCACTTTTTTAGGTACACAACCGACATTTACGCAAGTTCCGCCAAGTTCATTACTTTCAATCAATAAAACTTTCGCGCCATACATACCCGCACGGTTCGCAGAAGCAATCCCGCCGGATCCTCCACCAATCACGATATAATCATAGGTTTTCATTTCGTTCCTCCTAGAAAAGACGAGTTGCCTCGGTCATTATTCTTTCTTTTTACGAATCATATCACCTGGTTTAACTGGTTGCTCAACCGGCATTGTTAAAATCATCATTGGATTTGGTGCACGGTCAATTGATTCGCCGTCCTCATTATACATAACTTCTACCGTTTGATAAAAATGATTGAACCCAGGACCATAAAACTCAATTTCATCCCCAATAGAAAATAAGTTTCTTTGACGAATTGTCGCCATTTTCGTTTCAGTATCATAAGCTAAAACTTCTCCAACGAATTTATAAACAGGGATTTTACGTCGCGCACCAAATAATTGCTCGTTCTCACTCGGCGTATCATAATAAAATCCAGTTGCCAGTTCTCTTTGTGCAACTTTCCACAATTCATCAATCCACTCTTGTTTACATACATAATTTTCTGGATCAGCCATATAACTATCTACCGCAGCTTTATAAACATTTGAAACCGTAGAAACATAATGAATTGATTTCATTCTACCTTCGATTTTAAAGCTGTCTACGCCGTTTTCGATTAGTTCAGGAATATGTTCGATCATTGACATATCTACAGCACTCATTGAAAATTCTTCTTCGATTTCTCCAGAATCTGTTAAACTATTACGTTCTTGACCAAACGGCATATCAAACAAGCCATATTTCCAACGACATGATTGTGAACATCCACCACGGTTTGCATCACGCATCGACATGTGATTAGATAATGTACAACGACCAGAATACGAAATACACATAGCTCCATGGATGAATGCTTCTATCTCAATGTCCGTATTTTCACGAATAGCTGCAACTTCTTCCATTGATACTTCACGAGCCAAAACAACTCGTTCCAAACCTTCCTCTTTCCAAAATTCCAAAGTTTCAAAATTGGTAGCAGAAGCTTGTGTTGACAAATGAATTGGTAACCCGGGTGCTTCTGTTGCACAAATTTCAATTAATGCTGGATCAGAGACAATCACAGCAGAAATACCAACATCACGTAAACTACGGAAAAATTCTCCCGCTCCTTCTTCGTTTCCTTCATGCGTAACCATATTTGCAGCTACATAAACTTTTGCTTGATGTTCTTTTGCAAAAGCAACACCTTCAGCCATTTCTTCATAAGTAAAATTACCCGCGCGACTTCGTAACCCATAAGCATTTCCACCGATATAAACAGCATCAGCACCATAATGAATAGCCGTTTTTAATTTTTCTAATGTTCCAGCCGGAGCTAAGACTTCCGGACGTTTTAATTTCTTTTTGGTTGTCATTTTTCTTTCGTCATACTCCTTATTTGATTGAAGTAGGATCAATATAAAAGAATCCTGTATCCAATTCTCGATTTTCTGGATGTAACTTGCGAACTTTCTCTGTTAATTCGTTTGCTATTCCTTCGTTCCAATTTCCTGCTAAAATATTATTTTTTGCTTCGACAAATAACTTAGCAATTTCAACAAAAGCTTCTCCTGAAGTGAATAAACCATCTAGTTTCCAAGTTTGATAATGATAAGTATTTAATTGTTCCAACTCGTTCATTAAATTCAAATCATTACTTGCAAAAATATGTGTGCCATGACTATCTTCGTAAATCGAATAGTGAGTTTCTTCTTTCTTAGGTTCAGAAATAAAAAGACCTCTTTCACGTCCAACTTCTTCTGTTTGTTGTGTATAGTTATAATAATTTTGTAATAGTGGTCGTTTTGATTGATGGATACAAGTAGCACCGTATACTAAAATTTCTGTTGGAACTGCTAGTGATTCTGCCATTGCTTTCATCTCATCAAAAGGAACTTCTCTCGATAAAACAGCACCAACAGCTCCTTTTTTACTCCAAAAATTAATTTGGCGTGAACTCGTTACCAGTGTTTCACCATCATAAATAAACGGCAACCGTAATTCTGGATTTTTCTTCATTGTATAAATAATTCCAGTGTCGCCTACCGTAATGACATCTGTTCCAATTTCTTTTAAAAATTGAAGATATTCTGGTACCTTTTTCATTTTTTCTGGATGAATAATACCGTTAACAGCGATATTCGCTTTTTTTCCATATTTATGTGCTAATTCAACTAATTCGCACTGTTCATTTCTAGTAAATGAAGCCGGCAAACGTAACCCGAATTGTTCTTCACCAAAATATAAAGTATCAACACCTGCTTTTAGTAATTCTTCTGCTTGGTTAAATGATTCAACAGTAGTTATGATTTCGATCATAGTTACCTCCTTCTACAACCTCATAATAGTAGCATAGGTCTAAAAACTTTCCAATAGTCCGTTATATTTAAAGTTGGATTTTCGAAAATATATTTTGGTTTTCTTAGTTAGAAAGTAAAAAAATGACACAAAAATCAATTTTGATTTTTGTGTCATTTATCCAATCTAGATTCAGACAGAAACGATTTCCTTTCTAACTTTCGGTTCTCTAACATTCAAAGTGATTTTCCCTTTCGAACCACCAATAGTTACTCGATCACCTAGATGAATCTCCCCACTAAGCAAAGCTTCACTCAATCGATCTTCGACTTCTTTTTGAAGAGCACGACGGATTGGACGAGCGCCATACTCTGGATCAAATCCAGCTTTACCAATGATATCAATTGCAGCTTGGGTAATTTTCACTTCAATATCTTGGTCTGCTAAACGTTTTACAATCGCTTTACTCATAATTTGAACAATTTCACGAATTTCTTCTTTGTTCAGAGAATGGAAGACTACTGTTTCATCAATTCTGTTCAAGAATTCGGGACGAAAGGCTTTCTTTAATTCTTCCAAAATTCTTTTTTGCATTGCTTTATGATCTTTTGTTAAATCTTGGACGTTAAATCCAACATTTTTTTCTTCTCGAATTTGTGTCGCTCCAATGTTCGATGTCATAATTAGAATTGTATTTCTAAAATCAACTTTTCTACCCTTTGAATCCGTCAAATGACCATCATCAAGTACTTGTAATAATAAGTTAAAAACATCTGGATGCGCTTTTTCAACTTCATCTAACAAGATAACTGAATACGGTTTTTGGCGAATTTTTTCTGTTAATTGTCCACCTTCATCATAACCAACATAGCCTGGAGGCGAACCAATCAATCGACTAGTACTATATTTTTCCATAAATTCAGACATATCTACACGAATTAATGATTCTTCACTACCAAACATTACTTCGGATAAAGCTTTTGCAAGTTCTGTTTTTCCAACACCTGTTGGGCCAAGAAACATGAATGAACCAATTGGACGCTGTGGATCTTTCAACCCACTCCGTGCTCGACGAATTGCTCTAGATACTGCTTTAACCGCTTCGTCTTGTCCTACTACTCGTTCATGTAATAATACTTCTAACTCTAACAAACGGTCGCTTTCTTTTTTCTCCAGTTGTTGTAATGGGACACCTGTCCATTCAGACACAACTGTTGCAACATCTTCATCCGTTACTCGATTAGCGTAACCACTTGTATTTTTTTCTTCTATCAACAAAAGTTTTTCAAGCTTTTGTGTAGCTTTCTTTTCTTGGTTGCGCAAATGAGCTGCAGTTTCAAAATCCTGTTTTTGAATTGCTCTTTCTTTCTCACTAATTAAACGGTCAATCTCAGCTTTAACTACAACTGACTCGCTTACATCACTCGTTTGATCTAATCGAACTTTTGCTGCCGATTCATCAATCAAATCAATTGCTTTATCTGGAAGCTGTCTAGAATTGATGTAGCGAACAGAAAGGGTAACTGCAGCGCGTAAAGCTTCATCAGTAATTGCTACACCATGATGTTCTTCATAACGTGAACGTAACCCACGCAAGATTTCTTCTGCTTCTTCAGCTGAAGGTTCCTCTACCTGAATACGTGCGAAACGTCTTTCTAAAGCAGAATCCTTTTCGATGTACTTTTGGTATTCATCTAAGGTTGTCGCACCAATTGTTTGAAGTTCACCGCGCGCCAATGCCGGCTTTAGAATATTTGATGCATCAATCGCGCCTTCAGCACCACCAGCGCCAATCAATGTATGTAGCTCATCAATAAACAAAATAACTTGGCCATCATTATAAATTTCGTCAATTACTTTCTTCATACGATCTTCAAATTCGCCACGATATTTTGTTCCTGCCACTAAAGAACCCATATCTAGCATCATCAAGCGTTTTGAACGCATTTCTTCAGGTACTTCACCTAAAATAATTTTCTGAGCCAATCCTTCAGCAATGGCTGTTTTACCAACGCCAGGTTCTCCAACAAGAACAGGATTGTTTTTTGTTCGTCGACTTAATACTTGGATTACTCTTTTCACTTCTTTTGAACGACCTACAACAGGGTCTAATTTATTTTCTTTCGCTAATTTAGTTAAATCACGTGCTAACGAATCTAAGGTCGGTGTTCCTTTAACGGTCTGACGTTTGTCTTGCGGACTTCTCCGACGACTAGCATTATTTTTAGGTCCTTCATTCATACCCATTTTTCGTTTAAGCATTTGGCGAACAGTAGAAACATCGACCCCTAGATTAATAAGAATGCGTGTAGCCATAATACTCTCATCTTTTAGTAAGCTAGCTAAAATCTGTTCTGTTCCGATTTTTTGAATATTCATTTTTTTTGCTTCGCTATTAGCTAATGCAAAAATTTGTTTCATTCGTGGTGAGTATGGGAGATAAATTCCTTCTGTATACTTATTTACGCCACCATAACCAATTAAATGTTCAATTTCTTCATAAATATCTGTTTCATTTACACCTAATTCACGTAAAACTTTTCCAGCAATTCCATTAGGTTCCAAAACTAAAGCTAACAAAATATGTTCAGAACTAACAGATTGGTGTTTTAATCTTTTTGCTTCATCTTGCGCAATTTCTAAAACTACTTGGGCCCGTTCATTAAAAAGTTCTTCCATCAATCTTCACTTCCCATCTTCATAACTTAACCGTTCTAAAAAAGATCGTAGAATTCTAGCACGAATATGACCTTCTAAGTCACTGTAATTTAGAGTACTTTTTGCAATAGCACTAAGCATTAAGTTTCCTTCTTTTTTTGTAATCATCTTATCTTCATATAGTTTTTGGATAATTGAAAATGAATCTTTTTCACTAATCGTTTCATCGAATAGCTGATTAATTTGGTCCAACATATGTCTCTTATCAGAAATTCGAACTTTTGCAATTCTAATATAGCCTCCACCGCCGCGTTTACTTTCTACTAAATAACCGCGTTGGATAGTAAAACGAGTATTTATAACATAATTTATTTGCGAAGGAACGCAGTTAAAGAGGTCTGCCATTTCAATCCTTCGAATCTCAATCATTTCATTTTCTTCTAGAATTTTTTTTATATATGACTCAATTAAATCCGAGGTATTTTGATGTGCCATCTTCTTCATTCCCTTTGACTAATATTGACCTTAATTATAGCTAATTTAAACAAAGAATGAAAGGAGAATGCCTTTAGTTAATAAAAGTTTCAATAAAATACTATTTTAGAACAAAAAAAATACGGAATAATCTATTCCGTATTAACGCGCCCAAGAGGAGTCGAACCCCTAACCTTTTGATCCGTAGTCAAACACTCTATCCAGTTGAGCTATGGGCGCATATTCAATTAATAAAAATTATAAAACAAATTTAATAAAAAATCAATAAAAAAATCGGGAAGACAGGATTCGAACCTGCGACCCCTTGGTCCCAAACCAAGTGCTCTACCAAGCTGAGCTACTTCCCGAAAAAATAAAAAGACT